>JABSOG010000219.1 GCA_013216025.1 Algicola sp.
AATCTGTCTTACAGTGAGCGCTGGTTAAGCGACCGAACCGCGACTGTACAGTTGTTGTTGGCGTTGGGCTTTGAAGTTCACAACGCCAAGGTAACCGATATACGTAAACGCAATGTGCAGTCATTAAACCGCGAACTGGGGTTAAACAGTGTCACCATCGACCACCAAAACAGCCCGGGTGAGCTGCCGGTCATGGTGAAAAGCAACTACAACTACGGGGGTGTATATGAGTCGGCACTTGGATCAGAATTGAGTACTGCCCTGGGTTTTTCCAGTGTCGCAGGCTGCGAAATACAAGGATTTGACGGTTATTATAAAACCACATTGGCACAAGTCGACAAGGCGCTGTTCGAGGACGAACGAGTAGTGATAGAACGGTATATCGACAATCAAGAACAACGCTTTTACCGTTTTTACCGCTGTGGCGAGCAGGCGATATTATCGATGATCATCAACCCTGACGTGATCAAAAAGATGCGCCCCGGGTTACCGAGAAAAAACTGGTATTTTAAATTTGATCAGCCTCAGCCCATATCTCAAGGGCAACCTCAAGATCACCACTACCCGGCAACGATTGATGATGCCACTGTGATTTTTCAAAAAATGGAGATAGACTTTGGCGCGGTTGATATTGTGATGGATGATGAGTATAACGGTTATATCATCGATGTTAACCCGACACCGGGGTGGGGTGCTGAAAAGCAAGAACAAATATTGGACTATTTACGACAGGGGATAAAGTGAGTAACTTGGCAGAGCGAGTGGGTGTGTATTATTTTTCATTGAATGAAGACGGTAGCATAACCTATCTTGATGAAAATCGGATAACCGCACTCAATCAATGCCGGGCGGAACAATTGCTGTACACCTGGAACCGCCCCAACTTTTCAACTGCATTTACCAATGTTGAGATCCGCTATAAACCCCGTCTTCAACAGGTTAGAAGCCAACAGTCAGCGGGAGAGCCAGACGCTCAGCCTCCCAACCGAATTTTTCGTCATATCGCGGTCAACTTGTCCAACGCTAAATTTATCAACAACAGGCCCTTGCGCAATCACCTCAAAGCCAAAGGTCAGGTCACTGGTTTAGTTAAAGGTGCCAGTTACCTGTTGTGGAAGGACGGTTACAGGGATTTTCGCAATTACATACTGGCCAATATGCCGTTAATTGTATCGGACAGTACCGGAATTCCCATGAAATATGCCAATGCCGCCGGTTTTAAACATCAAACTTTCGGTCAATTCAGCGGTTCTTTCTTGCGGGCCAATCAGGCCGACAATAATGATTTTCCTCCTTTCATTCCATTGTCAGTATTTCATTTGAATAGCCAAAAAATATGAAGAAAATTCAGAATGAGTTAAAAAACGCAGAAAAACAAGAGCTTACCTCAAATGCAACAAAACACAGTAGACAATCAGCTATCGTTTATCTCAAACGCTATACCAAGGTGTTTGAGTTTACCGATAAGTGTTTTATTGAAACAATCATCAGTAACCGATGCAGCGCCAGCAATGTCAATAAATAACGCTTTATCAGTTCTTGCCGATATATGAGTACCTTGCCCCTCTTTAATGGTTCTAACCAAAACCATGCCTTTCTCCCCACCTTTCCTTGCTCCTTTTGTCGGTTCTTTTTGTTTCAGCATTGATCTGATAGACGTAATCTTATCAACCCCTCCTTGTTTTTCACCTTGCGGGATCACCTTGACAGCAGGGGCACTATAAAAAGCATCGTTCTTTCTTTTTATTGCTTTTTTGGAACGTTCCGCAAAGGACATGCTGGGTATTGCAGCCTCTACGCACTTTGTCAGCTCAGCCTCACTGACGTTGCACTTTTTCGCGACATTGTGAATAGCAGTTTTTTTCAGCTGGTAACAATCCACAATAATGTAAACGGCAGCTTTGGCGGCATTGTAAATGCACAACATCAACACGGTAAGGGATATTGTCTTGGTATTCTTTTAATTTTCTCATCGCTATCACACCGCATAAACAGGTTCAATTTCCCAAAGAGTATAAATGGCTCTCAGGCGAAAATATAGAATTTATTACAGTCCGGACCAGTCTAGCCGCTCATTGCACGCCTTGCGGGGGTTGTCGGGCAAAAGGTAGAAATGAAAAAACCACCGGAGGTGGTTTTTTCCAAATGTTGAACCTTGTCCCTTGCTTGTTTTTTAACCACCTGTATAATCCACTTTCGAAATTCGTTACAATCTAATTAAAGGTACTGGTCATTGATTAGTATAAAGGGAGACAGGGTTTATGCATATTTATTTTCGGGCTTTATGTTTGGCTGTTTTATTAAGTGCCATTTCGGCTTGCGGCGGCGGTGGAGGGAACAATGACAGTCCTTTATATGCGTCAACAACAGGTCCCGTGACAGCAGATGCTGGTATAGATTATGTTGTTGATGTGTTGTCAAGCGTTGGTTTATCGGGTCGGATACTTTATGGTGGTAGTAATGCCGATGAGACCCCTGTGGCTGATGTTCGATGGCAACAGGTTGCAGGTACGTATGTTGATTTGATTCACCCAGGCACTGATACGTCATATGTAACTTTCAGAGCCCCTTATACCAAGACGAAACAAACACTTGAATTTGAACTCTCTATTTATGACTCGAGTGGTAGTTTAATAGATACGGATATAGCAAAAGTGACGGTAAACCCAAAGCCACATTTACAATGGGGATTTGTCACCAATGATCGTATTTATGCCGACCCCGCGATTGCTGATGATGGCACCGTATATGTCGCTTCAACAGATCATTTTATCTATGCCATTAACCCAGACGGATCAGAACAATGGTCTTATGATACGGGTTCGCGACTGAGCACTCCTCCTGTGTTGACCGAAAATGGTTTGGTATATCTGGCAACTGACGACGGCGTTTTACATGCATTTACCGCTGCCGGTCATCATCAATGGGAAAAATTTTTGGATGCTGGTATTTTTACACCCGGTGTTGCGCCAGATGGAAGTATTTATATAGGCACGTCTTTCGACAAACTTTATGCTCTTAATCCTGACGGATCGACGAAATGGACGTACGACCCAGGCACCTTTAATTTTGTGATGGAATTAACTGAAATTAAAGTTGCGAATGATGGTGTAATTTATGGGCATACATCAAATGGGGGTATTGTCGCCTTTGACCCGGACGGCTCTAAAAAATGGGATTTTTACGGCGATGACGACAATTTTACAAGAAGTGGCAATGGGATGGTTTTAGGTGATGATGGAACAATTTACTTCGGCATGAATTTAGTCAAGATTTATGCCGTTGATCCTGATGGCAACTTAAAATGGGAATTCGAGACCGCAGAACGTATCTCATCAAGATCAGTGATAGCAGCAGATGGTACCATTCATTTTTCAGTATTTAACGGCGCTTATGCACTTAATTCTGACGGGTCTGTAAAATGGTACTTCGATTCGACCCCGTTTGTAAATAACAGATGGGTTGTAATGGGATGTGCTGTGGCAGATGACGGTATTGTCTATGTCGGTAGTAATGGCGGTCAGTTACTTTCGATTGATCAGAACGGGCAGTATCAATGGAGCATGAAAGCAAATGAAAGCATTACCGTTGTATCTTCGCACGGACATAACGCTTATGTAGGGGATTCTGATGGTGTTATCTACAGCGCTACACCCGAAGAAAACCCCTAAAAATGAATCTAAAGGCCTGGTTCTTTTAAATAGTATCATTAAGCAGTCCGGAGGGTGCTAGACTCAAACTTACGCGCGAACGCAGTCGCGGATTGATGCCGCTGCCCGCGCTGACTAACGCACCACTTGCGGGGGTTGGGGTGCAAAACAATCTTTACCACAATCGCTTATCTCCAAATGCTGAGATTTCCCCGTGCGAAAGCAGCGCTTTTAGCCCGTCAGGCTGGGCGGCGGTTTTGTCAAATTCCGTTTGCGCAAATTGCCTATGCGCTTTAGGCCCTTGAACACGTCTCCAGCCATGGCGCACAGTATTATCTTTTTTTGAGACTCTGAAGATTGTGGCATTTTTTGACGATTGCGGCCCCATGTAGTTAAAGGCGACTTGATAGGTCAAGCTATTGTGTTCAATGATCAACGCCCAAAAATCACCTACAAAACCTTGTGTGAGTAGTTTGATAAATTCCCGGTTTGCTCGCTATGGGCGAATAGCTGACAGTCAGCCCGTTGCCGATTGTTACCGCCACTGCAGCTCCGCAGGCATATGCAGCAAAGTGAAAAGTTCTCAAACATGATGGGAACTATTCAAGGGAAAGTAACTTGGCGGTCGATTGAGTGGCAAAAGAAAGCTGAGGCGCTATGGGGCACTTAGCGAGTTAGGTGTTTACACCAGTCACCTCCACACTTCGTTAAAATCACTGCATCACCTCCAGCCGGGGTAAGTGCAATTGAATTTGGTGAACAAAATCTTTTTTGTTCACCAAAATCAAGTGCTCTGACCCCAGTTGCGGATCCTCCGTTCCACCTGCCCTTATCGAGGTTGCCTGCGCCAATCACCTCCAAACCCGTTTGTTGCTTGGTCAGCCGGGTGATGTAAAGCAGGCTGGGCGTAGGCTGTAGAGGAGGATTCGTTCAGGTTAGGAGCCGGGGTGGCTTCGCAGGGGTCAAAGCACTTGAGAATTCTGGAACGAACAAGTTCGTTCACAAAATTTCAAGTGCACTGACCCCGGCCAGAGGTGACTGGTAGAGGTGATCTGAACGCGACTGGTGGTCGCGAATAGATGTGGTTCTACCTCGCTAAGGCGGCGAAAGCGAGATGACGAATTGAAGCCAATGATCGGATCAATAGGCAGGATTAACTAAACTTCAAACATGATTAGTGAGCAACGGAGTCACATTTCTGGCCGCTTCAGCAAATTGATTACGGGTATCCCAAAGCGCAACGGCATGTTGGATATTTAGCCAAAACTCAGGTGTATTGCCCAATGCGGCAGCTAATTTGATGGCTACTGGTGCGGTCAAAACACCACCATTGATTAATGCGCTCACCGTATTGCGGTGAACACCCATAGCATCAGCAAGCGCTTTGGAAGTAATGCCCATAGGTTCTAAAAACTCCAGTTTTAACATTTCACCTACACTCACTGGACGACGTTTGGTTTTAAGCATGTTTAATTTCTCCTATAGTTGTGAGGGTCCAAATAAGTATTGGCAGCGACACCATCAACCCACTGAAAATCATCCTGTCCAAGCAAAGCCACGCTGTGCAATTAAGTTAAAGCATAAAACGCACAACATTACTGTGCACCAGAATTATTCCTGAATAACTTGCTCTATTTGAATATAGACAAACCAGTCCCCATCCCTCCCAAACCAAACCCAAATACAAATAAAAACAATTCTTATTTGCAAATGAGAATGATTACCATTAAGATCCCCCCAACTTAGCCACCTACTACCCGTGATCAGGAATTTGTATGTCTTTGACTCTACCCGGACCCTTTAATTTAATCACCATTACCCCATTGACTGACACATCACCGCTGCCTTTGCTGGTGACGCCTCGCGACAGCACTAATAGCTGGGCAGATTGTTTTGATGAGATAAAACAATTGGTTGAACATAGCCTAACCGTTTTTGGCGGTTTGTTGTTTCGCGGTTTTGGCGTTGACGGTGAACACGATTTTAACGATTTTGTACTGGGCTTTGACCACGAGTTGCTCAGTTATGATTACGCCTCAACGCCTCGTAGTGAAGTGTCTAAAGGGGTTTATACCTCGACAGAATATCCCTCGCATCAGGTCATACCGCTGCACAACGAGCAAGCCTACACGCTCAACTGGCCTTTAAAAATCTGGTTTCACTGTGTCACTGCCTCACCCATCGGTGGCGAAACGCCGATTGCCGACAGCCGCCTGATTTATCAAAAAATCGATGAAGCGGTCAAAAACAAGTTTACCGAACAGGGTTTGTTGTATGTGCGCAATTACGGCAACGGGCTAGATTTACCCTGGCAAGAAGCGTTCAATACCACCAGCAAAGCCCATGTCGAGCAATTCTGCCAAGACAATAAAATCAGCTATCAATGGAAAGACGATGGTGAATTACAAACCCGTCAAGTTTGTCAGGCGGTGGCCAAACCCCCGACAAGCGGCGAAATGGTGTGGTTCAATCAGGCACATCTGTTTCATATCTCAAATCTTGAACCGAATATCCGCGAAACCTTGGTTTCTATCGTGGGTGAAGAAAACCTGCCCCGCAATGTGTATTACGGCGACGGCAGCCCCATCAACAACCAAACCCTGTCGCATGTTCGCCAAGTTTTAGATGAATGCCAAGTGGCTTTTTCCTGGCAGTCGGGCGACATCTTAATGCTCGACAACATGCTTGTAGCCCATGGCCGCAATACCTTTGAAGGACCACGAAAAGTGGTGGTCGCCATGGCAGAACCCTTTAACTCTCAAGAATAAGAAGCAAACTAATGACCGCAATCACCAACACCAATAAAAGAAGCAACATAACAGCACCGCAAAACTGGATTGAGGTGCTCGAAGAACAAGCCCGGACTAGGCCACAGCAACCGGCATTCATAGAATCTTTTGATACAAGCCAGTCAATCATCAGCTATTTCGACCTGTCACAAAAAGCCAAGGCACTGGCGGTTGATATCGCCAAACAGACTCAGTTTGGCGACCGGGTGATCATCGTTATGCCCAGCAGCATCGATTATATCGTCGGATTTTTTGCCTGTATTTATGCCAACGTCATCGCCGTAACCGCCTACCCGCCCAACAGTAAAAAGCGCGACTGGACCAGACTCGATACCATAATGCACGACTGCACACCCGCCATCGTACTGCACCAATCCAACCAGCTACAACAGGTGACAGACTGGCTCAAGGGCTCACTTAGCAATACGGACAGCCATATAGCTTCAATCGCTGTCGACAAGACGCAAATAACCAACGCCGAGCACTGGCAATATCCGGCTATTGACGCCAACGATATTGTTTACTTTCAGTACAGCTCTGGCTCCACCGGCACGCCAAAAGGGGTGATGCTCAGTCATTTCAACCTGCTGAGCAATACCCGGTTGATTCAACAAAACTACGCCGCAACCGAAAAAGACAGAATAATCAACTGGTTGCCGCTGTTCCATGATATGGGTTTTGTTGGTTGTATTCTGACTCCGCTGCTAGCAGGCGCACAAACTTGGCTGATGCCCTCGGCCACCGTTGCCCGACAACCTTTTACGCTGCTCAACCTTATCGGGCGAGTTAAAGCGACAATCACTGCAGGCCCCAACTTCATTTTTGATTTGGCCGTTGCCAAAATCACCCAACAACAAAAAAACCAACTCGATTTGTCGTCGCTGCGTATTTTCGTTAATGGGGCTGAGCCAATCAACGCGCAAACCCTGGCTCGCTTTAACCACAGTTTTGCCGCCGTAGGACTTGCGCCAAACGCACTTAAACCCAGTTATGGCATGGCCGAAGCGTGTTTAATGGTCACCGCCACCCCTAACAATCAAGCCTATAAACAGCTGAGTTTAAACCCGCAAAAAATGGCGTTGGGCAAAGCGGTTGAAACACAAACAGGGGCTAGAGATATGCCCTGCTCTGGCGACATCATACCGCAAATATCCGTCAAAATTGTCCATCAGGGCACCCGCGCAGTGCTGCCCGACGGTTATGTCGGCGAGATCATGATCAAAGGCGACAGCATCAGCCAAGGTTACTGGCAAAAACCGCAAATAAGTCAAACCATCTTCAACAACACCGTCGAGAAAGAAGGCGGTTACATGGCCACCGGCGACTTGGGTTTTATCGACCAAGGCGCCCTTTATGTCAGTGGTCGCTGCAAAGAAATGTTCATCATTAATGGCCGCAACTTTTACCCACAAGACATCGAAAATTCACTGGTGAGTCTCAGCGATAGCCTATCCCCGCATGGCGGCGCGCTGTTTGAAGTGGCCACCGATGAATTCAACAGTCAACTGGTTTTGGTGCAAGAGCTATCGCGCCAAGGTGCAAGACACGGTGCTAAACCCGCAGATCATCAAGCGCTGATCGCCCAAGTCGTTGACCGGGTATCACAAGTTCACGAATTAAAACTGGCGGCGGTTATTTTGATAAAACCGATGACCTTGCCCAAAACCAGCTCAGGCAAAATTCAGCGCATTAACTGCCGTGACGCCTACCTGCAAGGTCAATTGCAAAGCGTTGCCACATGGCACAGGGCTGTTGATAATACTACTCATCAGGCCATTCCACATATCACCTGTTTAGATGAGCAAAGTATTACCGCATGGATTATTAGTTGGATAGCCCAGCGCCTTAATGTGCCTAAAATAATGGTCTCACCGCAACAACCACTAACCCAAATGGGGCTCGATTCTATCGATGCCATGACCCTAACACACGACTTGTCACGACAGGTCAAACAACCGTTAGGCGCTGATTTATCGTGGAATTTTCCGTCAATTCAAAAGTTGTCTCACCACCTTTCCACGCTTTCGAGCGTTGCTAACGACAACAAAGATAAACCCGGCACAACCCCCATGGAGGGCACAATATGATGGCCAAAAAGCTACTGGAGTCTTGCTGGAAAAAAGGCATTAAGCTTGCCTTAAGCAACGAAAGCAACGAAAGCGGCGAAAGCCTGACGTTCACCGCCCCCGAGGGTGTCATGAATGAGTCAATCATTGAGCAAATAAAAGAGCATAAACCGGCCCTACTGACACACTTAAAACAGCAACCGGACTATTTTGACGTGCGCCCATTAAGCGCCAACGAGCAGGCATTGTGGTTTCTGTATCGACTCGACCCAAACAGTGTCGCTTACAACATGGCCTACGCCATTGAGCTGAAAAACGATTACAGTGACGACACCATCGAAGCCGTTTTCAGCCAACTAATGCAGGCGCATCCCAACTTGTGTCGCAACTATATTGAGTGCAAAGATGAACGCGAAGGTCAGCCTTGCCAGTCACTTGAGATAAGCCCTGCCCCGGCGCTAGAAATCGTTGAAGTTCAACAAGCCGACCAGCAACAAATCAAGCAATGGGTAAGCGATCAGGCCGACCGCCCACTGGCGCCAGACAACCATAAAACCTGCCATGGCGCATTTCTTAGAAGTGATAGCTGTTACCTTATCATTGTGGTTCATCATATTGCCGCCGATTTTATCTCGTTTGAACACCTGCGAAACGATCTGCTGAATCTACTTGATGGCAAAGCACCAGCCAGCCGCCAATATCCAGATTATGACTATGCACAATGGACGTACCGCCAGCACAACGAACTCAACCCCTTTGATGAAACGTATTGGCTAAAAAGTCTGGCACAAGCACCACAATTGCAACTGCCCACAGACTTTGCCCATAACTGTTCATACGATAAGGAGCACCAATCGGCGGGTGCCGAAATTCAGCAAACTTTGCCGATAGCTTTGTCGGCACACATTCGCCAATCTTGCCGCGACAACAACGTTACGCCTTACGTGTGGTGGATGGCTTCTTTTATGTGGTTTATGTCACGAATGTCTGGTCAAGACGATTTTGTCATCGGCACCCCAAGTGCCGGACGATTAACTCCCCAAGACAACGAATTGGTCGGTTATCTGGTCAACCCACTAGCCTTGCGCTGCCAAATCGACAATCGACAAGCCTTTACTGCGTGGTTATTCAAGGTCAATGAACAGGTTAAGCAGATGATCAAACATCAAGCTTATCCGTTTTCGAGCTTCATCGAAAAGCTAAACGTCAGCCGCGAGTCTGGCCGTAGCCCGTTGTTTCAACACATGTTTACCCTCAATCATTTGCACAAAAATGACTTGGCTGATGAGCTGGTTGAACAAGAATTGTTGGCTGAACAACGCGGCGCGGCCCATGAACTAAACCTTGTGGTGGTCGACGACAAAACCCACTTCACCTGCAAATGGCGCTATAACAACAGCCTTTACAAACCGGCCACGGTTCAGGGCATTCAAACCCGGTTTAACCACTTTGTTGAGCAGTTGTTGCAAAACGAACAGCATTGTCCGGCGCAATTACCAGCGGGACCAGAATCAACGGCAAGCACCGTCAACGGAAAGTCACTTGCGCCCATTGCCCCAACTGCATGGCAGGCTTTTGTCAACTCGGTCGAAGCATTTCCTCAGGCTACCGCAATCTCGCACAACGGTGAAAAAATCAGTTACAGCGACCTTGCCGAGCGTGTTAAACAGCAAGCCGAAACTTTGCTTGCACAAGGGTTTTTCGCGGGCGACCGTTTGGCCATATACCAACCCCGAGGCGTTGAACAGGTGGTATTGATGCTGGCCAGTTGGCGTTTGAAGGGCGCTTTTGTAGTGATAGACGCCAACTGGCCGCAAGCCCGAAAAGATCAAATTTACAAAGACGTGCAGGCCGCCAGTCATGCGCAAAACGAGGCCTATGTGGTCTACACCTCGGGTTCTACAGGCAAACCCAAAGCCGTTTCAATCACCCAATCAAATCTGGTGCACTACGTCAGCGCCGTGATGCAGCCACTGGCCCTGAGTGCCAACGCCAGCATGGCGGGCCTCGCGGCTCACAGTGCCGACCTAGGTTATACCGCCCTTTTTGGCGCTCTGCTGACTGGCCGTTGTTTACGAATACTCGACGAAACGTTGGCGCTCGACAGCCTCGAATTGGTCAATCAACTCAAAGCAGAACCGGTCGATTGCCTCAAAATCGTGCCGTCACATCTTAACGGTATATTGCAGGCCGAAAACGACTGGGCGGTGTTGCCCAAGCAAGCTTTGATTTGCGGTGGCGAAGCGTTTTCACCCCAGCTTTACAATACCATCAGAGCGCAAGCACCACGGCTCAAAATCTTCAACCACTACGGGCCGTCAGAAGCCACCATAGGCGTGTTGATACACCAAATTACTCAAACTAAAGCTACCGATATTCCACTGGGCCAGCCCATGGCGAATATTGGTGTTCGGGTTGCCGACAGGTTTGGCCATGACCAAATGCAGG
>JABSOG010000220.1 GCA_013216025.1 Algicola sp.
TGGATTTGTGTGGGTCGGCACAGGGGGCGGCGGTGTAAGCAAGCTTAATCTTGAACATCAGCGCTTTGGCCATTTTAACCACAATCCGTTAGACCCACGCAGCTTAAGCGGCAACATTGTCTGGGCCATTTCACAGGACTCTCATGATGCGTTGTGGATAGGTACCCGCAGTAATGGTTTGAATCGGTTAGACAAGCAAGCCGATGGTTTTGTGCACTTCAAACATGATGCCAGCAAACCCAGCAGTTTAAGTCATAATAACGTGATGTCGATGCTTGAAGATGCTAGCGGCGATTTGTGGGTTGCTACCGCTTTTGGTGGTTTAGATTTATTCGACCGCAACAGTGGCCACTTTAGCCATTTCAAGCATGATGAAACCGAGCCTGAAAGTCTGTCGAGCAACAGTTCGAAAACCCTTAACATCGACAGCCAGAACATTTTTTGGGTGGGTTCTTGGTGCGGCGGTTTAAACCAGTTTGATGTGCAAAACAAGCAGTTTAAGCACTACCAGCATCAACCACAGGATGACAACAGCCTCAGTCAAGATATTGTTAGAACTACGCTAGAAGATGCCAGTGGCCAGTTTTGGGTCGGTACCTTAAATGGCCTTAATCTGTTTGATCGAGAACAAGGCACATCTACTCGTTATACCCATGATGATAAAGACCCAAACAGCTTAAGTCACAATAATGTGACCCACCTCCAACAGGATTCAAGTGGTACCTTGTGGGTAGCCACCTATGGTGGTGGACTCAATAAATATAACCCCGAGACCAACAACTTTAAACGTTATCGGGTAAAAGACGGGCTGCCCAATGATACGGTCTACGGTATCCTTGAGGATGAAATCGGTAATTTATGGCTCAGCACCAATATGGGCTTATCAAAATTCAATCCCAAAACCGAAACCTTTAAAAATTATGATGTTGTTGATGGCTTACAAAGCAATGAATTCAACAGCGGTGCGCATTTTAAGGGTAAAGATGGCGAATTGTTTTTTGGTGGCACCAATGGTTTTAACCGTTTTTATCCCCAAAACATTAAGGACAACACCACGGTGCCTACGGTCGTTTTCACCGACTTTTTGCTGTTTAACAAGTCAGTTGTCATTAATCCTGATGCGCCGCAAAACAGCGATATATTTACCTTGCCCAAGGCCATTGATGCTTTGCTTGAACTGACATTGGGCCATCAACAGGCGTTGGTGACTTTCGAATTTGCTGCGCTGGACCACGCCAACCCCAATCGAAATCGATACCAATATAAGCTGGAGGGTTTTGACAATCATTGGATAGATGCCGATGCCTCAATTCGTCGGGCGACCTACACCAGTTTACCTTCGGGCCATTATACCTTGCGGGTAAAAGCGGCAAACCCGGATGGTTATTGGAATGAACAAGGCGCGACCATCAACCTCATTGTTAATCCGCCACCTTGGCGCAGTTGGTGGGCTCATTTGATTTATGTGTTGTTCACTGCCGCTTTGGTGTTTGGTGCGCTGCGTTTTCGGTTGCAACAACACAAATTTACCCAAGACCGAAAAGTGCTTAAGCGGCTCAAGCAGGTCGACAAACTCAAAGATGTATTTTTGGCCAATACCTCGCATGAACTGCGCACGCCGCTTAATGGCATTATCGGTTTGGCTCAGTCATTGATTGATGGCATTGCCGGGCCGTTACCGGCTAAGGCCCATAAAAGTCTTAACATGGTGGTGACCAGCGGTAAACGATTGTCTCATTTGATTGATGATATTCTCGACCTGTCTCACCTCAAACACCAGCGAATTGTGCTTAAAACCGAGCCTCTTGACTTGTATCGTCTGGTCGAAGTGGTGTTGGTATTGTCTGAGCCCCTGTGCGAGGGCAAAGACCTTCAATTGGTCAACGATGTGCCCCAAAATTTACCGACCATTGAGGCAGACGAAAACCGTTTGTTGCAGATTCTGCACAATTTGGTGGGTAATGGTATCAAATTTAGTCATAGTGGCGGGGTCACTGTGCGGGCTAAAAAGTCGGATAGCGGGATAGTCGTCAGCGTCATGGATACGGGCATTGGCATTGGCAAAGACAAGTTTGCCACCATTTTCAATTCGTTTGAGCAGGTAGATGGCGACAATAACCGGGCCTATGGCGGTACCGGCCTAGGACTGAGTATTTCCCAGCAATTGGTGGCGTTGCACGGCGGTTCAATCGACTTGGAATCGACACCAGGCGAAGGGTCGACATTTTCATTTACGTTGCCCACCAGTGGTGCCAAACCGGCAAACATTAAGATTGTTGAGTCGGTTGTTACGCCTGTGCCTGTGCTTGAAGCATTGCCCGACGAAGAATACAGTTCAGATGAGCAGGATGAGCTGGGTGAATTGGCGAATGATGGCAGTGGTATGCGCTTGTTGTTGGTTGATGATGAACCGATAAACCTGCAAGTGTTGAACGACCATTTATCGATGCTGAATTATCAATTGGTTGAGGCCGCTGATGGCACCGAGGCGTTGCGATTGATTGAGCAAGAAGGGCCATTTGATATGGTGCTGCTTGATGTAATGATGCCCAAACTGTCTGGTTATGAGGTCTGTAAAATTCTTCGCGAAAGTTATAGTGTCAGTGAATTGCCGGTGATCTTTTTAACGGCCAAAAATCAGGTTGAAGATTTGGTGGAAGGGTTTGAGATAGGCGGCAATGACTACCTCACCAAACCGGTCGACAAGCCCGAATTGCTGTCTAGGGTGGCTGTACACCTAAAATTGCTCGGTATCAATCGGGCGCTTGACAGCAAGGTCAACGAACGCACCGAAAAACTGCTGTTGAGTGAAAAGCTGGCCAGTATGGGGAATTTGATGGCCGGGGTCGCTCATGAGATCAACAACCCTGCCAATTTCGTCCATATTTGCGTGCAAAACCTCGAATTGGACCTGATCAAATTTCAACAGTATCTTTATTCTTTAGTAGATGACGAGGATGATGAAGAGATTGCTGACAGTTTTAAGCAAGAATTTGACCCGTTGTTTGACCATCTTAAAACCATTAAAGACGGCACTGGGCGGATCACAACCATTGTTAAGGATTTAAAAAACTCGACCCGCATGAATGACGGTGAAAAAGCCCGGGTGTGTATTACCGACGTTTTGATGACCACGATTAATCTGGTATCAAGCAAATTTAAGGCGCAAGTGTTGATTGTCACCGAGTTTGACGTTACGCCAACCATCAGCTGTTATCCATCGAAAATCAATCAGGTGTTTATGAACTTGCTGGTCAACGCTTGTGACGCCATGGAAGACCAAACGGATGGCTCCATTGTGGTGGGCTGTCAATTGATTGGCGAAAAGGACAACAGACAAGTCGAGATCTCTTTCAAAGACAATGGCTGCGGCATGACAGATGAAACCAAACTCAAACTGTATGAACCGTTTTACACCACCAAAGGCATGGAAAAAGGCACCGGTCTTGGTTTGTCGATTTCGCACGACATTGTGCAAAAGCATGACGGTGAGCTGAGGGTTGAATCGGTATTGGGTGAAGGGACGGTGTTTAGGGTTATTTTACCTGTTTAAGTTTACCTGTTTAAGCTATGCTTACAAACATCGTCAATAAAATCAATAAAAACCATGCGCTTTGTTCTTACCTTATTTTCTCTATTGTTTTACCTCTTTTATGGTGTCAGTGTGTCTGCCATCGAACCCTCCGTTCGGTTTGAACGGCTGACAATTGAAGATGGGTTGTCACAAAATACAGTGAGCGCCATTGAACAGGACAGTCAGGGGTTTATGTGGTTTGGTACCTCGGATGGTTTAAATCGGTATGACGGTTATCAATTCAAAACTTTCCGTCATGATCCGGATGACAAGAATAGTTTGTCTAGCAACATTGTCAGCGTAATTTACACAGATAGCGAAAACAGGCTTTGGATTGGCACCGATAAAGGTTTAAATCGCTATGACCATAATACTGAGCGCTTTAAACGTATTAACTTTCATCAAAGCAACGCCTACAGCAAAGTAACAGCTATTGCCGAGGATGTTTCTGGCAGGCTGTGGATTGGTACGCATAGTGGATTAATTCAATACGATATTGCAGAAGCGAAGTTCCAACAGTTTAAGCACGACCCGCTAAAGTCTGGCAGTTTTAACCACGACAAGGTACTCAGTATTTTGATTGATAGTATGGGCAGACTTTGGGTTGGCACTCAAGGTGGCCTGAGCCATTTTGAGCCTAATACGGGGCAGTTTGTCCATTTCAGACATTCGGTTACAAACTCATTCAGTTTAAGTCACGATACCGTTCACTGTATTACAGAGGATGATAAAGGCAGGATTTAGTTGGGGACATCGAATGGTTTGTATCAGTTAGATCCAAAAACAGCAAAGCTCAACCAATTTAAACATGTGCCTACTGACGAGTACAGCCTGAGTCACGATCAAGTTTTGGCAATTAACATAGACACTCGCGGTGCAATTTGGATAGGCACTGCCGTTGGTCTAAATCGATTTAATGAAGAAAATGGACGCTTTACCCGGTATAAATATCAACCTGCTGAACGACACAGTTTGAGTGGTAACAGAGTCAATGTTATTCATCAAGACTCAAAGGGTAATATATGGTTTGGCACGCAAACAGGTGGTGTAAGCACTGTAAACCCAAGGCTCTTGCGCTTTGGGCATTTCAAACATGATATCGAAGACTCCAAAAGTTTAAGTGGTAGTAATGTTATGTCTGTTTTTCAAGATGCCACAGGCGCACTATGGGTTGGGACTCGGTGGCGTGGTTTAAATAAAATGAATATTCTCAGTGACGGGTTTAAGCGCTTCAAACATGATCCCGACAACCTTGACAGTATAAGCAACAACGCTATTACCTCTATATTGGAAAGTCCAGTGGGTAATCTGTGGATCGCCACATATGGTGGCGGTTTGAATCAATATGATGTGAGCAGTAGCCAATTTATCCATTTTAATTATGACAAAACAGATTTGAATAGTCTTAGTGACGACCTGGTAAAGTCGCTTTATATAGATAAAGAGGATACTTTCTGGGTGGGTACATTGGGTGGTGGTTTGAACAAGTTTGATAGGCAGAACAAGCGTTTCAAGTATTATCGGCATCAAGTATCTGACCGACAAAGCATCAGCGACGATAATGTCACAACGATGTTTGAAGACTCAAAAGGACGGTTTTGGGTTGGGACTCGTAATGGCCTTAATTTGTTAGACCGTAAAAATGGTCGCTTTACGCGCTATCGCCATGATGAACAAAACCCCAATGGTTTAAGCAACAACAATATTGCCCATATTCAGCAAGATTCAACAGGTACTTTGTGGTTCGCAACCTATGGTGGTGGCCTCAATAAATATAACGAGCAAACAGACAGCTTCACGAGCTACCGCGTAAAAGACGGATTACCCAATGACACCATTTACGCAATCCTTGAGGACAATGCCGGTTTTTTGTGGTTAAGCACCAATTTCGGTTTATCAAAGTTCAACCCGATAACGGAAATCTTTAAGAATTACGACGCCAATGATGGTTTGCAAAGTAATGAATTTAACCGTGGTGTTCAATTCAAAAGCAAAAGTGGCGAACTGTTCTTTGGTGGCATTAACGGCTTTAACCGCTTCTTTCCTGAGAATATCAAAGATGATACCGTGCCACCCAAGGTGGTTTTCACTGATTTTTTACTTTATAACAAGTCGGTTGTCATCAATCCTATTTTCTCATTAGAATATGGCAGATTTACCCTGCCCAAAGCTATCGGTGCGTTGCCCGAGCTGACACTGGGGCATCAACAAGCAATAGTGACATTTGAGTTTGCTGCGCTAGATTATGCCAGCCCGGGCAAAAACCAATATAAGTATAAGCTGGAGGGTTTTGATAAAAACTGGATAGAAGCCGATGCCCAATACCGCCGGGCAACCTATACCAGTTTACCATCGGGCGATTACACGTTGCGCGTTAAGGCCGCCAATCCAGATGGTTATTGGAATGAACAGGGCGCTTCAATCAAGATTCATGTTAATCCATCGCCCTGGTTCAGTTGGTGGGCCTATGTGACTTATGTGATATTGATTCTTTGGTTTGTGGTGGTTGCGCGGCAATACCGACTGCAAAAAATCAATCTGTACCTGGAACGCAAGGTGCGCAATCAAATGCAACAGGTCGATAAGCTTAAAGACGCGTTTTTGGCCAACACTTCTCACGAATTACGGACCCCACTCAACGGTATTATCGGTTTGGCCGAATCACTGATAGATGGTGTTGCCGGGCAGCTGCCCGCTAAGGCCAACAAAAACCTCTCAATGGTGGTGACCAGTGGTAAACGTCTGGCGCATTTGATTAATGATATTCTCGACCTGTCGAAACTCAAACACCGCAATATTGTGCTCAATACCCAATCCCTCGATTTGCATTCGCTGGTCGAGGTGGTTTTGGTTTTGTCCGAACCCTTGCTGGCGGGAAAAGACTTGCGGTTGGTCAATGCGGTGCCCAACGATCTTACGCCCGTTGAGGCGGACGAAAATCGGTTACTACAAATTATGCATAATCTGGTCGGTAACGGCATCAAGTTTACCGACAGCGGCACGGTCACTGTGACGGCCAACACGACAGATAACGGCGTCACAATCAGTGTGATTGATACCGGCATTGGCATCAGCGAGGGCAAATTTTCCACCATATTCGATTCGTTTGAACAGGTTGAAGGCGACAGTGACAGGGCTTATGGCGGCACCGGCTTGGGGCTGACCATTACCCGGCAATTGGTGGAGTTGCACGCAGGTTCAATTGAGGTTGTGTCTTATCTGGGTGAAGGGTCGACGTTTTCGTTTACCTTGCCCATAGCGGGTGCCAAACCGGCGACTGGGGTGAGTGCTGGCGCAGTTGATGTGTTTGAGACTGTTAATGAAACCCTGCATCTTGAAACCCTGCATCTTGAAACAATAGTCCCTTCGACATTAGTCGATGAACCTGTCAATGACGATACCAATGTGGTTTATGACAATGTCGACCCGGCGCGTGATGGTAGCAAGTTCAGATTGCTGCTGGTGGACGATGAACCGATAAACCTGCAAGTGTTGAACAATTATTTGTCGATGCAAAATTATCAGTTGGTCGAAGCGGTAGATGGGTTACAAGCGTTGCAGGCGATTGAGCAGGCTGTTGAACAGGACGCCCCGTTTGACATGGTGCTGCTAGATATCATGATGCCCAAAATGTCTGGTTACGAGGTGTGCAGAAAAATCCGTTTAGATCATGACATGAGTGATTTGCCAGTGATCTTTTTGACGGCCAAAAATCAAATTGAAGACTTGGTACAGGGGTTTGCTGTTGGGGCCAACGACCATTTGATAAAACCAGTCTCTAAAAGTGAGCTGTTATCCCGGGTTGAAACCCACCTTAAACTGTTAGATGCCAAACGCGTCCTCAAACAAAAGAACCAAGAGATTGTCGAGGCCCAGCAATACCTGGATGTCGACTTGCTCGCCTTCAAGCGTTTTATCTTCGAATTGGCCGGGGACAATGCCGACGAAGCCATACTCAACAGCTTTACCACAAAATTCACGCCTTTGTATGACCACCTCGATACCATTAAAAACGGCACTGAGCGCATCAAAACCATCGTTCAGGATTTGAAGGTGTTCAGCCAGCTTGGTCATGCCGAGCAAAGAACTGTGGTGATCACCGAGTGCCTGCAATCAACCATGAATCTGGTCAGAACCAAAAACAAAGCGGTGGCCGAATTTATCACTGATTTTAAAGACAAACCAGAATTGCTGTGTTATCCGGCGCAGCTCAACCAAGTGTTTATGAACTTGATAGTCAACGCCTGTGATACTATTCGTGACAAACTCAGGCAACAAAATCTCGATAAGCCGGGTCAGGTGACTGTGGGCTGCCAATGTCTTGGTGAGCATATTGAGATCACCGTCAAAGACAATGGTTGCGGGATGACAGATGAAACCAAAAACAAACTGTTTGAACCGTTTTACACCACCAAGGATGTCGGCGAAGGCACCGGACTGGGGCTGTCGATTTCGTACGGCATTGTGCAAAAGCATGACGGTGAGTTGAGGGTTGAATCGGTATTGGGCCAGGGTACTGTGTTTCGGGTGATCCTGCCTGTTTAAGTTCTACTGGTTTGAACTATGCTTAAACAATGTCGTCACTAAAACCACTTAATCCCATAATAATCATGCGCTTTATTCTTACCTTGTTTTCTCTACTGTTTTGCCTCTTTTATGGTGTCAATGCGCCTGCCATCGAACCTTCTGTGCGGTTTGAGCAGCTGACTATTGAGGATGGGTTGTCACAAAGTACGGTGAGCGCCATTGAACAGGATAGTCGTGGGTATATGTGGTTTGGTACTTGGGATGGCTTGAATCGTTATGACGGTTATCAATTCAAACATTTTCGCCATGATCCACAAGATAAGTATTCACTTTCAGATAATAGGATCAATACGCTTTATATTGATACCAAGCAAAGGCTCTGGGTAGGTACCAATACCGGCTTAAACCGCTATGACCCCCAAGAGCAACGTTTTTATCGTTTCACTCATGATAAAAGTGACCCCAATAGTCTGAGTCAAAACACGGTAACATCCATTGATGAAGACGCCAAAGGCAGGCTTTGGATTGGCACTAAAGATGGACTCAATCAATTCGATCCTGAGTTATTGACATTCAAGCGGTTCAAACATAACTCGTCAAATCTTAAAAGCCTGGGTCAAGGCAAGGTGTTAACTGTTTTTGTCGACAGCAAGGACAGGGTTTGGGTTGGGACAAAAGGGGGCGGGTTAAACCGATTTGATGTCGACACTGGACTTTTCGTTCATTTGAAACATTCGGTTTTAAACCCGAGCAGTACATGCCATGACACAGTGAACGCTATTTTTGAGGATCACAAAGGCATAATTTGGGTGGGGTCTGGAGGCGGGTTAAATCAATTTAACCCCAAAACCGAGGATTTTAGCGGGTTTCAACGCGCAACTGAAGATAACCACAATCTGTGTCATGATGAGGTTAAAACAATTAATGAAGACCAACAAGGGCAACTTTGGGTTGGGACTGTTAATGGTTTGAGCCGGTTAATTCGTGAACAGGGTCAGTTTATCCATTATAGACATCAGTTAGCAGATCCCAATAGCCTTAGCTATAACGATGTTTTGTTGGTTTTTACGGATTCAAAGGGTTTGATATGGGTTGGTATGGGGACTGAAGGTGTGAATATACTCAATATTGAACATCTTAATTTTGGTCATTTCAAACATTCAGCGTCCGATTCTAGAAGTTTAAGTGCAAGCGGTGTCAGTGCTGTATTGCAGGATTCTCAGGATTCAATTTGGGTCGGTACTTGGGATAGCGGTCTAAACAAAATGCAAGACCAAAGCGAAGGTTTTGAACATTTCAAACATCAACCTGACAATCCTGACAGTTTAAGCCACAACGCTATTACCGTTATACTTGAACATCCAGCAGGTCAATTGTGGATCGCTACCAATGGTGGTGGGTTGAATCACTATGATTTGGCTGGTGATATATTTACAACATTGAGACATGATAAGAAAGATTTAAACAGCCTTAGCGACGATTTCTTGATGGCCCTCTATATTGACAAGGCAGAGTCATTTTGGGTTGGCACTGAAAACGGCGGGTTGAATCTGTTTGATGTAAAGAGCCAACGATTCAAGCATTATAGACACCTGACAACCGATGAACAAAGCATTAGTAACGATTATGTCAGAGTGATGTTTGAAGACGCCAAAGGACGGTTTTGGGTTGGAACAGCTAATGGACTAAACGTGTTAAATCGACAAAATGGCCAATTTACCCGTTATCTCCATGATGAACAAAACGCCAATAGCATAAGCCACAACAATATTGTCGATATTCAGCAAGATTCAACGGGTACTTTGTGGTTCGCAACTTATGGCGGTGGTTTGAATAGATACAATGAGCAAACAGACGATTTTTCGAACTACCGGTTAAAAGACGGATTACCCAATGACACGGTCTATGGCATTCTTGAAGACCAATCGGGCTTTTTGTGGCTCAGCACCAATTTGGGTTTATCAAAATTCAACCCCAAAACCGAAACTTTCAAAAATTACGATGTCAGTGATGGTTTGCAAAGCAACGAATTCAACAGCAGTGCTCACTTCAAGAGTAAAATCGGCGAATTGATCTTTGGTGGTGTTAATGGTTTTAACCGCTTCTTTGCAGAGAATATCAAAGACGATACCGTGCCGCCCAATATCGTCTTCACTGATTTTTTACTTTATAACAAGTCGGTTGGCATCAATCCTGAACCCGCTTCAAATGACGAGACATTTACCTTGCCAAAAACCATTGGTGCATTGCCCAAGTTGACACTGGGGCATCAGCAAGCTTTAGTGACATTCGAGTTTGCTGCGCTCGATTATGCTAACCCGGGTAAAAATCAATATAAGTACAAACTGGAGGGTTTTGATAAAGACTGGGTCGACGCCGATGCCAAATATCGCCGGGCAACCTATACCAGTTTGCCATCGGGGGATTACACCTTGCACGTTAAAGCGGCTAATTCAGATGGTTATTGGAATGAACAAAGCGCTTCAATCAAGATTCATGTTAATCCACCGCCTTGGTTCAGTTGGTGGGCCTATTCGATTTATATCCTGTTGTTTATTGCGTTGGTGCTTGGTGTGCTGCGATACCGATTGCAAAAAAGTAATCTTTTCAACGAACGCAAGTTGCTCAATCAGATGCAGCAGGTCGATAAGCTTAAAGACGCGTTTTTGGCCAACACTTCTCACGAATTACGCACACCGCTCAACGGCATTATCGGTTTGGCTGAATCACTGATTGATGGTGTTGCTGGGCAGTTACCCGCCAAGGCCAACAAAAACTTATCTATGGTGGTGACCAGCGGCAAACGTCTGGCGCATTTAATCA
>JABSOG010000221.1 GCA_013216025.1 Algicola sp.
GAGTACAGCCGTTTGTATCAGCTGACTTTAGATGCCGATGGCACTGTTAAAACAGTATTGCTGCGCTCTGTTGCTGACTAACTTTTACACTTTACTCAAAGAGGCCTGCTTTGCAGGCTTTTTTTTGGCCTAAGGCCGTGAAAATCAAAAGCTTCAACACGGAGGCACGGAGCCACGGAGTAAAGAAAGAGGAAACGCAAAAAAGGAAAAATATATAAAAACGAAATTATAAATGAGCTCTTAGTTTAAAGCTGTACTGTCTTTTCATCTTTAAATCTTTCCTCTTTCTTTCTCCGTGCCTCCGTGCCTCCGTGTTGAGATCTTTTATGCTATTATCCATCAAACACAAAACCAACGGACCCACCCCAATGCTTGAAAAACTATTCAAATTACAAGCACATGGCACTGATGTTAAAACCGAAGTGATTGCCGGACTCACGACTTTTTTAACCATGGCCTACATCATTGTCGTTAATCCGAGCATATTGTCTGCCACAGGCATGGATCACGGTGCGGTCTTCACCGCTACCTGTATTGCCGCTGCTATTGGCTCAATGATCATGGGTTTGCTGGCCAACTATCCGATTGCTTTGGCGCCTGGCATGGGCATTAATGCCTTTTTCGCCTTTGTTGTGGTTGGCAGTATGGGTTACGACTGGCAGGTGGCATTAGCAGCGGTGTTTATGTCTGGTTGCATATTCTTTTTGCTGAGCATATTTAAAGTGCGCGAATGGATTGTTAACAGCATTCCCAAGTCGTTGCGCTTTGGTATTTCTGCTGGCATTGGCTTTTTCTTAGCCCTTATCGCGCTGAAAAATGTCGGGATCATCGTCGACAATCCTGCCACGTTGGTATCGATGGGCAATATGTTGGCACCCCAGAGCTTGTTGACCCTGTTTGGTTTCTTCTTGATTTGCGCGTTAGCCCATCGAAAGGTCACCGGTGCCGTGATGATTGGCATTGTGGTGGTGACCATCGCAGCATTGCTGCTGGGTTTGACCGAATATAAAGGTTTAATGGCAACTCCACCAAGTTTGGCCCCGACCTTTTTGGCGATGGATTTTGCTGGGGCAATGAACATTGGTCTTATCACCATTGTTTTCACCTTTTTATTCGTCGACCTGTTCGATACCTCAGGTACCTTGATTGCAGCAGCACACCGGGGAAACTTATTAGATAAAGAAGGCAAACTGCCAAGACTGAAAAGGGCATTGATGGCAGATAGTGTAGCAACCATGAGCGGGGCTGCGCTTGGTACCTCAACGACAACCAGCTATATAGAAAGCACCGCAGGTATTTCTGCGGGTGGCCGAACTGGTTTGACGGCTGTGGTGGTCGGCATTTTGTTTTTGCTGAGTTTGTTCTTCGCACCTGTCGCGGCAATAGTGCCAGCGTGCGCTACGGCACCAGCATTATTGTATGTGTCGGTCTTAATGGCTGGTGGTTTGTCGCATATTGATTGGGATGACATCACTGAAGCAGCGCCTGCGGTGTTAACGGCATTGATGATGGCGTTTACGTTCTCGATTGCCAATGGTATCGCCGCCGGGTTTGTCAGCTATGTGGCGATTAAGTTATTGAGTGGCAAGGTGAAGGACTTAAGTGTTAGCGTAATGGTGATTGCCGGATTGTTTGTTGCCAAGTTCTTGTTCTTGGGGTGATTCGCATTCCATTTCATTTGAGGCGCTACGCTTGGGTCGCGCTGCGCACTTTAAGGTCAAAAGATCTTAACACGGAGGCACGGAGGCACGGAGAAACAAAGAGAAAAGATTTAAAAACTAAAAATTAGAAAATAGGACGGGGATTAAGTTGCATCGACAATCATGGTGTTTTTGTTTTTGTTTTTGTTTTTGTTTTTGTTTTTGTTTTTGTTTTTGTTTTTGTTTTTGTTTTTATTTTTGTTTTTATTTTTGTTTTTGTTTTTAGGTTTTCCTCTTTCTTTCCTCCGTGGCTCCGTGTTGAGGCTTTTGACCTTAGAACGCGTAGCGTGACCGTGCCGCAGGCACAAAAAAGGCCGCGCATAGCGCAGCCCTTAATATCAATAAAACGTCTCTTAAAGAGCAGCTTTAAGCATTTCTACTTTATCAGTCGCTTCCCAAGGGAATTCGTTGCGGCCAAAGTGACCGTAAGCAGCGGTAGGCTGATAGATAGGGCGTTCCAAATCAAGCATTTTAATCAATCCGTATGGACGCAATTCGAAGTGCTCGCGAACCAGTTCAATCAATTTTTCTTCAGACAATTTGCCAGTGCCAAAAGTTTCAATACTGATAGATGTAGGCTCCGCAACACCAATCGCGTATGAAAGCTGGAGTTCACAACGATCAGCCAAACCGGCAGCAACGATGTTTTTCGCTACGTAACGGGCTGCATATGCCGCTGAACGGTCAACCTTTGAGGGATCTTTACCAGAGAAAGCACCACCACCATGACGAGCCATGCCACCGTAGGTATCGACGATGATTTTACGGCCAGTCAAACCACAGTCACCCATTGGGCCACCGATAACAAAACGACCGGTAGGATTGATGTGGAACTTGGTGTCTTTAGTAATCCAGTGGGCTGGTATGACTGGCTTGATGACACATTCCATCATCGCTTCTTGCAAGTCTTTTAAAGATACATCTTCGCTGTGCTGAGTTGACAATACCAGCGCATCTACGCCAACTGGCTTGTTATCTTCGTAAATGAATGTCAGCTGTGATTTTGCATCAGGACGTAACCACGACAATTCGCCGCTTTTACGGACTTGCGCTTGCTTCTTAACCAAACGATGTGAATACTCAACCGGTGCAGGCATGAACACATCAGTATCGTTACAAGCATAACCAAACATCAAACCTTGGTCGCCAGCGCCCTGTTCAGCAGGGTCTGCACGGTCAACACCTTGGTTGATGTCAGGAGACTGTTTACCTATAGTGTTTAAAACTGCACATGAATCGGCATCAAAACCCATTTCTGAGCTGGTGTAACCAATTTCACGAATGGTTTTACGGGTGATCTCTTCGATATCAACCCAGGCTGAGGTAGTGACTTCGCCACCCACCATAACCATACCGGTTTTAACGTAAGTTTCGCAAGCAACACGGGCCTTGCTGTCTTGTTCTAAAATTGCATCTAACACGGCATCAGAAATCTGATCCGCGATTTTATCTGGATGACCTTCGGAAACAGATTCTGAAGTAAATAAAGTTCTCGCCATGGTTTAATTCTCTGTTGGGATACATATAAATTTTCGCTGGTATTCTAAGCGATAAGTCGGACCGTTGTATAGAATTATTTGCATCTAGATGGCTAAAAAACATCACCCCGCCATATTACTTGCACAAATTATGCGTTTTTCATTTGCTTCAAAGCCTTGGTTAAGCGAAAATACGGCCAGTTTTTCAGCGGCCTGCCAAATGTGAATCATTTGGGCGCCCAATGAAGCCCTTTCCAATTCAGGAGCAATAATGTCATCTCGTAAAGAATTAGCTAATGCCATCCGTGTTCTTAGTATGGACGCCGTCCAAAAAGCCAACTCAGGTCACCCCGGTGCCCCGATGGGTATGGCCGATATAGCCGAAGTATTGTGGCGTGATCACATGAATCACAACCCTAAAAATCCAAACTGGGTAGACCGCGATCGCTTCGTACTGTCAAACGGCCATGGTTCAATGCTGATCTATTCGTTGCTACATTTAACCGGTTACGAGCTGTCTATCGATGACTTGAAAAACTTTCGTCAATTACATTCAAAAACCCCGGGTCACCCAGAATACGGTTATGCACCTGGTATTGAAACGACCACAGGACCTTTAGGTCAGGGTCTTACCAACGCCGTGGGCATGGCCATTGCCGAAAAAGCCTTGGCAGCCCAATTCAATCGCGACAACTTTGACATTGTTGACCACCACACTTACACCTTTTTGGGTGATGGCTGCTTGATGGAAGGGATTTCACACGAAGCCAGTTCATTGGCCGGTACTTTGGGTCTGGGCAAACTCATCGCATTTTGGGATGACAATGGTATTTCAATCGACGGTAATGTCGAGGGCTGGTTCTCTGATGACACACCAAAACGTTTTGAAGCCTACGGTTGGCACGTCATTGCCAATGTTGACGGTCACGATAGCGTTGCTATAAATGCAGCAATCGAAGCGGCTAAGTTAGAAACTGGCAAACCCACCATGATTTGCTGTAAAACCGTCATCGGTTTTGGTTCACCTAACAAATCAGGCAGCCACAATTGTCACGGTGCACCTTTAGGCGTAGACGAGATTGAAGCCACCCGCGAAGCATTAGGCTGGACTCATGGCGCGTTTGAAATACCTGACGACATCTATGAAAAGTGGAATGCCAATAAAGCGGGCAGCATTAAAGAATCTAACTGGGGCGAAAAATTTGCCGAGTATGGCCACAAATATCCAGAACTCGCCAACGAATTCAGCCGCCGTATGTCTGGCGAATTGCCAGAAAACTGGGCAACTGAATCACAAGCCTTTATCGAAAACCTGCAAGCCAACCCTGTAAAAATCGCCACTCGTAAAGCGTCACAAAACTGTTTGAATGCTTTTGGTCCTTTACTGCCTGAATTCATGGGCGGCTCTGCCGACTTAGCGGGTTCTAACTTGACGATTTGGTCTGGTTCAAAAGGATTAACAGCCGATGATGCCAGCGGCAACTACATCTATTACGGTGTCCGCGAATTTGGCATGTCAGCCATCATGAATGGTATCGCCTTGCATGACGGCTTTATTCCTTACGGCGCAACCTTCTTGATGTTTGTTGAATATGCTCGCAACGCCGTACGTATGGCAGCATTGATGAAGCAACGCAGCATTTTTGTTTACACCCACGATTCTATCGGTTTGGGCGAAGATGGCCCAACTCACCAGGCGGTAGAGCAGGTGGCTTCATTGCGCTTGACACCAAACTTGGATAACTGGCGTCCGTGCGACCCGGTTGAATCAGCGGTCGCTTGGAGATCAGCCATCGAGCGTAAAGAGGGTCCTACAACACTCATTTTCACTCGCCAAGGTGTGCCGCAGTTTGAGCGCAGCACCGAGCAGTTAGCCAACATCGCTCGTGGTGGTTACGTGTTATCTGATGATGAAGGTACGCCAGATGTGATTTTGATTGGTACCGGTTCAGAAGTTGAATTGGCCATGAACGCTGCTGTTACCTTGCGCGAGCAAGGCCGCAAAGTTCGCGTTGTATCCATGCCTTGTACTGAAGCATTCGATGCACAAACTGCCCAGTATAAAGAGTCAGTCTTGCCTGCAAACGTCCTTAACCGTGTAGCTGTTGAAGCCTTGATTGCAGACTACTGGTACAAATATGTCGGGTTGCATGGCAAAATCATTGGTATGACAACCTTTGGTGAGTCAGCACCGGCTGGCGAGTTGTATAAGCACTTTGGCATCACCACTGAGAAAGTGGTTGAAGCCGCAGCTTCGTTCTTTTAAAGCTGGCACTTTTTATTTGTGAAATGACACCTCCCGGGTAGCCTCGTTTAAAGCGTGGCTACTTCATCACTTTATTTCCATGAGATGTATCTATAGTGGCAATCAGAGTTGCAATTAACGGTTTTGGCCGAATTGGACGTAATATATTACGCGCGCTGTACGAGAGCGGGCGCAATCGCGACATTGAAGTTGTGGTGATCAACGAACTGGCCGAACCCAAGGCCATTGCGCACCTGTTAAAATACGACACGGCTCACGGCCGTTTTGGTTTTGCAGTAGAACTGGACGGTCACGCCCTTAATGTGGCGGGTGATAACATCAGCTTAATTTGTGAACCTGACTTAAATCAGTTGCCGTGGCGTGAATTTGAGATAGACGTGGTGCTTGAATGCACTGGCGTTCACGGTACGCGTGAAGAAGGGCAGGCGCATATCGACCGGGGCGCAGCCAAAGTGATATTTTCACATCCGGCAGCGGCTGACTTAGATGCCACGATTATATACGGTATCAACGACGACACGCTTAATGCTGAGCATTGCATCATTTCAAACGGCTCTTGCACCACCAATTGCGTGGTGCCGGTGATCAAGGTACTCGACGATGCTTTTGGGGTTGGTAGTGGCACCATTACTACCATTCACGCCTCGATGAACGATCAGCAAGTGATTGATGGCTACCACAAAGACTTACGTCGAACCCGCGCTGCCAGCCAATCCATCATACCGGTAGACACCCAATTGGCGGCGGGCATCGAACGTATCATGCCCAAGTTTTCGGGCAAGTTTGAAGCCATCGCCGTACGAGTGCCCACCATTAATGTGACCGCGATGGACTTGAGTGTCACCTTGAATACCGATGTCACCATTGAGCAGGTAAACCTCGCCATAAAAACCGCCCAATACGGCGCGCTTGAAGGCATATTGGCTTATACCGAAGAGCCATTGGTGTCGATAGATTTTAATCACGACCCACACTCGTCGATAGTCGACGGCAATCAAACCCGAGTGAGTCACAAACGGCTGGTGAAACTGCTGTCGTGGTGTGACAACGAATGGGGGTTTGCCAACCGGATGCTCGATACGACGATGGCGTTAATGAACGCAGCACCAAGTAAAACTGGTTAATAAATGAAAATACCACAGGTATACGGTACATGGATGTACTGCCATTTCAACTTGTTGGCAGAAATATTGCTCCTGCAATTTCAACATATACAACATCGATGTTGAAAAAATGTGAGAGAAGTTCCACTCGGCAGCCGCTGCTGTGCTTGAACGAAACGGTTTCCAGAAAATCTCACATTTGCATATGGAAGTGCTTATTAGGGCAATGCATGGAGCAATTGCCGATGGATGTGAGTTTCTGGACGATAAAAAGCAATTAACAGATGAGGTTTTACCATGTCAGTCATTAAAATGACCGATTTAGATTTGCGCGCTCAACGCGTATTGATTCGTCAAGACCTGAACGTACCCGTTAAAGCAGGCAAAGTAACATCCGATGCCCGTATCAGAGCATCATTGCCCACCATCAAACTGGCGCTTGAAGCTGGTGCCCATGTGATGGTGATGTCACACCTTGGTCGTCCTGTTGAAGGCGAATTCGACCCCGATTTTTCATTGCAACCGGTCGTTGACTACCTCAACGATGCGTTGGATGTGCCAGTACGTTTGGTTAACAACTACCTTGATGGCGTTGACACCAAAGCCGGTGAGTTGGTGGTTTTCGAAAACGTGCGGTTTAATCCCGGCGAAAAGAAAAACAACGATGACTTGGCCAAAAAAATGGCCGCCTTGTGTGACGTTTATGTCATGGACGCGTTTGGCACAGCCCACCGCGCTCAAGCTTCAACCCACGGTGTGGCAAAGTTTGCGCCCACGGCGTGCGCAGGCCCATTATTGGCCGGTGAGCTTGAAGCCCTTGGTAAAGCGCTCGACAATCCGGCTCGTCCAATGGTTGCGATTGTTGGCGGCTCAAAAGTATCAACCAAACTGACCGTACTCGAATCACTGTCTGGCGTTGTCGACCAGTTGGTTGTGGGCGGCGGCATTGCCAACACCTTTATTGCCGCAGCAGGTCATTGCGTTGGCAAATCGCTTTATGAAGCCGATTTGATGGATGAAGCCAACCGTTTAAGTGCCGCAGCCAAAGCCAACAATGGCGATATTCCGGTGCCGACCGATGTGGTTGTGGGCAGCGAATTTTCAGAAACGGCTGTTGCGACTTTAAAATCGGCATCAGAAGTATTAGAGACCGATATGATTTTTGATATTGGCCCGGATTCTGCAAAGGCCTTGTCTGAGATTTTGCAAAATGCCGGTACCATCGTCTGGAATGGCCCAGTTGGCGTATTTGAGTTTGACCAGTTTGGCGAAGGCACCAAGGCAATTGCACAAGCAATCGCAAAAAGCGATGCATTTTCGATAGCTGGCGGTGGTGACACCCTGGCAGCGATAGACAAATATGGCGTTGCTGGAGATATTTCTTATATATCCACTGGCGGCGGCGCGTTTTTAGAATTTCTTGAAGGCAAAAAATTGCCTGCAGTAGAAATACTGGAACAGCGCGCCAAATAAGATTTAATGGCATAAACCTATTGAAATGGGTGACTGCCAGAATAATTATAAAGCGATAAAAAATCGCCAATAAAACTACCTGAGAATCAATCGTACACAGCACTAAGTGGAGATACAAAAAATGGCTTTAGTTTCAATGAGACAAGTCCTCGACCATGCCGCAGAGCATGATTATGGCGTTCCGGCGTTTAACGTAAACAATCTGGAACAGATGCGCGCGATCATGGAAGCTGCCCGCGACACAGACAGCCCGGTTATCGTACAGGCGTCTGCTGGTGCCCGTAAATATGCCGGTGCACCTTTCTTGCGTCACCTAATATTGGCGGCAGTAGAAGAGTTTCCAGAAATTCCGGTTGTTATGCATCAGGACCACGGTACCACTCCGGCAATCTGCCAGCGTTCTATCCAATTGGGCTTCAGCTCAGTCATGATGGACGGTTCATTGATGGCTGATGGCAAAACCCCGTCAGATTTCGAATACAACGTAGACGTAACCCGTCGCACTGTTGAAATGTCACACGCGTGTGGTGTCTCGGTAGAAGGCGAGTTAGGCTGTTTGGGTTCTCTTGAAACCGGCATGGCTGGTGAAGAAGATGGCGTAGGTGCAGAGGGCAAACTCACCAAAGAACAGATGTTGACTGATCCTGAAGAAGCAGCCGATTTCGTTCGCAAAACCGGCGTAGATGCCTTGGCAATCGCCTGCGGTACTTCACACGGTGCCTATAAGTTCACCCGTCCACCAACCGGTGATATCTTGTCTATTGATCGCATCAAAGCCATTCACGCTCGTCTGCCAAACACCCACTTGGTGATGCACGGTTCATCGTCAGTACCACAAGAATGGTTGAAGGTAATCAACGAATTCGGTGGTGACATAGGCGAGACCTATGGCGTACCGGTAGAGCAAATCTGCGAAGGCATCAAACACGGCGTAACCAAAGTCAACATCGACACCGATTTGCGTTTAGCCTCAACCGGTGCCATTCGTCGTTTCTTAGCGCATAACCCGTCTGAGTTTGACCCACGTAAATTCTTGCAAGTGGCTACTGATGCAATGTATGACATAGTCAAAGCACGCTACGAAGCATTTGGTACGGCTGGTAATGCTAGCAAGATTAAACCGATTTCTTTGGAAGCCATGGTTGCTCGTTATGATTCTGGTGAGTTGAGTCAGAAGATCTTATAGATCTGCTTCGCATTTCTATTTAGGCTGCTTCGCAGCGGTAGAGCGGGGAAAGACATGATAAAGGCGACCTTATGGTCGCCTTTTGTGTTTTTGAGGATTAGTTTGTTGAAAGGACATGCTCACAAGACTCAAGTTCGGCAATTGATTCAAGCAAAATCTTCGCATTGACAGGGGACCTGAGTAAATAATAGGTTTCGTCCATGGATTGATAATCTGCAAGTGACATCACCACCACCGGGTCTTGGTTATTATGAGTTATCATAACAGGACTATGATCATCACAAGTTTTTTGCATAATTCCCGCAAGGTCTTTTTGGGCGTTTGAATAGCTGATGGCGTCCATATTGGTTCCTCTTCTATTGGTTAAGGCACTTGCTTGGTTTTCGAACCGGGATTCTGGCGGATAGTATTTAGTGTCAGCTCGGTTGTTTTCAACTTCGTTTGACCTTGGTTGAATTGTAGCAGGTTTCAAATGCTGTAGACGTTGTATGGCTTGAAGAAAGCAATAGTACCTTGGTGCGCGCGGCACACCCTACGGGAACAAAAGTGGTAGGGTGCGCCGCGCGCACCGTCAAATATCGAATGAAATATAGCTCCAATTTACGCTCGAATCTGGCCATCCCCAAGCACAATAAACTTCTCGGTTGTCAACGACTCAACCCCCATGGGGCCATAAGCGTGTAGCTTGCTGGTCGAGATGCCTATCTCGGCGCCAAGGCCGAGTTCGCCGCCGTCAGAGAAGCGAGAGGAGGCGTTTACCATCACCACGGCCGAGTTGATTTGTTTGATGAAATCTTGCGAAGTTGAAATGTCTTTGGTGACGATGACTTCGGTGTGGCCTGAGCTGAATTGTTGAATGTGCTCTATCGCTTCATCAAAATCAAAAACGATCCTGATGGCGATTTCGAGGTCGAGGTATTCGGCGTCATAATCTGCATCGGTGGCTAATTCGGCATTGTCGAAATATTCTAATGTTTCTTCGCAGCCATGGACTTTTACGCCTTTCTCGGCAAAAATTCGGGCAACATCGGGTAAAAACTCACTGGCCACTTCTTCGTGCACCAATAAGGTTTCAAGTGCGTTGCACACGCCCGGGCGCTGGGTTTTGCCGTTGACTAGAATGTTTAATGCTTTGTCGAGGTCGGCCATTTTGTCGACGTATAAATGACATACACCTTTAAAATGCTGGATGACTGGCACTCGGCTGTTTTCGCTGACGAATCTGATGAGACCTTCACCGCCCCTTGGGATGATTAAATCGATACTGTCGGTTAAGGTCATCAATTCGCTCATATGACTGCGATCAGGGTCTGGCACTACCGAGATTGCTGCCGTATCGATACGGTGTGTTTCAAGGGCTTGGTGCAAACATTCGGCGATTGCCAAGCTTGAGTTTAAGGCTTCGCGTCCGCCTCTTAAAACAACGGCGTTGCCTGCTTTTAGACAAAGCGCGGCGGCGTCTGCGGTGACATTAGGACGGGCTTCATAAATCATTGCGATCACGCCAAGCGGAATTTTCATTTTGCCCACTTGAATGCCGTTGGGCCTGATGATCATTTTGTTAATTTCGCCTATTGGGTCGGGCAGGGCGATGATTTCTTCGATGGCTGCGGCAATGGCGTCGATGCGCTGAGGGTTGAGCGTCAGTCGGTCAATCATGGCAGATGATAAGTCTTTTTCTACTGCCGATGCCAAATCCTGTTGGTTGGCGGTG
>JABSOG010000222.1 GCA_013216025.1 Algicola sp.
TTGCGTCAGGATCCTGATGTGGTGATGGTCGGTGAAGTTCGTGATCTCGAAACAGGCCACATTGCCGTTCAGGCCAGTTTGACTGGTCACCTGGTTATGTCAACCCTGCACACCAATACCGCTGCCGGTGCGTTGACTCGTCTGGAAGACATGGGCGTAGAGCCATTTTTGCTGTCGTCAAGTTTGTTGGCGGTACTGGCGCAACGACTGGTTAGAACCTTGTGTAAAGAGTGTCGTGAAGAGCACCAGCCGGACCACGAAGAATGTGTGATGCTTGGCATTAATGATGATACAAGCAAAACCATTTTCCATGCCAAAGGCTGTGAAAAATGTAATTTCACCGGTTACCGTGGCCGAACGGGTATCCATGAACTGTTGATTGTCGATGAAACCGTGCGTGAAATGATCCACAACGGCAAAGGCGAACAGCTCATTGAAAAGTACATTCGTCAACATACGCCGAGCATCCGTCATGACGGTTTTGTGAAGGTGGTTGACGGTGTCACCACTTTGGAAGAGGTGTTACGCGTAACCCGTGAGGATGCATAATGGCGGCTTTTGAATACAAGGCACTGGATGCCAAAGGCAAGAATAAAAAGGGCATAATGGAAGGCGATACGGTTAAACAAGTTCGTCAGCAGTTACGCGAAAAAGGTTTTGTGCCGCTGGAAGTCACACCCGCAGCGCAAAAAGAAAAGAAAAATGCGGGTGGATTATTCCAGCCCAAGATCTCGGCTTCTGATTTGGCTTTGATCACCCGCCAGTTGGCCACTTTGGTGCAATCGGCGTTGCCAATTGAAGCATCAATACTGGCAGTGGCCGAACAGTGTGAGAAGCCCCGGCTTAAAAGTATGTTGATGGCCGTCAGAGCCAAGGTTGTAGAAGGGTATTCACTGGCCGAAGGGTTGGGTGAGTTCCCAAGTACTTTTGAAAACTTGTTTTGTTCAATGGTTGCCGCCGGTGAAAAATCTGGTCACCTTGATCAGGTATTGGAACGCTTGGCGGATTATACCGAGCAGCGTCAACACATGAAGTCGCAGATGACCTCGGCGTTGATGTATCCGATGATATTGAGTTTTTTTGCAGTCAGTGTTATTGGTATATTGCTGGCGACTGTGGTGCCGAAAATTGTTGGTCAATTTGAGAACATGAATCAAGAGTTGCCCGGTACAACCCAGTTTTTGATTAAGGCCAGTGATTTTATCCGAGGTTATGGCATTTTCGTGCTGATTGGCATTGTGGCACTGATAGCACTGATTAAAAGGTTGCTGACCAAGCCAAAAATTCGCTTGAAGTTTGACCAGTTATTACTCAGTATGCCGGTAATAGGCAAGGTGTCTAAAGGCATCAATACCGCCAGGTTTGCGCGTACGTTGAGTATTTTAACCTCCAGTGCAGTACCTCTGCTTGAAGGAATGCAGATAGCGGGTAAGGTACTTGAGAATCAATATATTAAAGGCAAAATTAAAGACGCAGCTGATAGGGTCCGTGAAGGGGCTGGGTTAAAAGTGTCGTTAGAAAACACCAAAATTTTTCCGCCAATGATGTTGCACATGATTGCATCAGGCGAGAAGAGTGGCGAACTTGAGCAGATGCTTGGGCGCGCCGCAGACAATCAAGATCGTGATTTTGAGATGCGGGTCAGCATTTCATTGAAAATATTTGAACCCGTTTTGGTTGCTGTCATGGCGGGTATGGTGCTGTTTATCGTGATGGCGATATTACAGCCAATTTTGAATCTAAATAGTATGGTAGGAGTATAAAAGCATGGGTATTAAATTTTCTAGAGGACGCTCAGTGAAAAAGTCAAAGGGTTTTACTTTATTAGAAGTTATGGTTGTTATTGTTATCTTGGGTACGATTGCCGGTATGGTGGTTCCGTCATTGATGGGCAGCCAGAATGAGGCCAACATTTCAGCCGCGAGCATTGAAATAAAGACCATTGAAACGGCGATGAAAATGTACAAGCTGAAAAACAATGTGTATCCATCGACCGAGCAAGGTCTTGAGGCCTTGGTTATGCAGACTGATATCGAACCCATTCCGCGTTCTTTCCCGGAAGAAGGTTATTTGCCAGAAATGCCAAAGGACCCGTGGAACAACGAATATCTGCTGGTCAGCCCAGGTGATAACGGCATTTATGACATTTTCAGCATGGGCCCTGATGGTCAGGCCGAAACCGAAGATGATATTGGTAACTGGAGAGCAGAGGACGAAAACTACTAAATCACTACCCTACTTTTCTTAAAGGTATTGATTTAAAGGCATTGATTTAAAGGCATTGATTTTAGGGTAGCTGGGTAGGAGTAGTAAAGTGATGAAAAGAAACAACGGTTTTACCCTGCTTGAAGTGATGTTGGTGATCCTTATCATTGGCGTCATGGCCAAAATCGTGGTGCCCAGTATTAACTGGGGTTCAAACGAAGACAAATTGGCTAATGACGCAAGGCGATTTAAAGCGGTTTTTGATATGGCATCGGATTATGCGATGATCAATAACTATGAGCTGGGGTTGATCATCAAGGACAACGACTATCGTTTTGTCGCTTTTGATGGTCAGCGCTGGGCCGACTTTGCCCAAGAAAAGTATTTTGAACCTTCGAGACATGAAGAGGGTGTTGAGTTGACGTTGGAGTTAGAGGGTTTGCCTTGGGCTGAAAACAACCTGCTTAACGAAGTGTCTTTTCAGATCGAAGAAGATGATGATGAAGATAAGGAATTGCTTTCACCGCAGATATTTATCCTGTCATCTGGAGATATTACCCCGTTCAAGCTGACTTTCAGCTTCAAACCGGACTTCGACGAGCCGATGTATTTTGAGGTGACGGGTGATTTTACTGCGCCCATTACGGTTAAAGGCCCACTGGACAGATTGCAATGAAACAAAACCTGAATCATTACCGTCATTGCGCAAAGAGCAGAAGCTGCGCAAAACATCGCAAAAACCGAGGATTTACCCTGCTTGAAACACTGGTTGCCATCGCCATTTTGGCTGTGGCGGGCGTTGCTATCGTCAAGTCCACCTCTGAGCATCTTAGTAGTCTGATCATCTTAAAAGAGATCACCTTTAGCTCTTGGGTGGCCGAAAATCGACTGGTTGAATTACAGCTTGAAGGCAAATGGCCGCCGAAGAACAACAAAAAGGGCAAAATGGAGATGGCGGGACGTGAATGGTTTTGGCGTCAAGAGGTCGAAAAAGTGGGCGACAAAAATATGCGTCAGATCACCATTTTTGTGTTGCTCAAAGAAGATGACAAAGAGCCCGCGTATCAGTTGACGACTTTTCTGGGAGATCCCAAATGAGACGTAAACATTTTTCCTCGCCTTATGCAGGGCAGGGGGGTTTCACTCTGATAGAAATGCTGTTGGCCTCGGTTATCTTTGCTTTGGTCAGTTATGCTTCGTTTTCGATGCTGACAGCGGTGACTGATGCCAATGCTTTGTCTGAAGAAACCACCAAAGAATTGTATGGTATGCAGCGGGCATTTTTTTGGATGGAGCGGGATTTTCTCCAAGCCACCAAACGTCAGGTTCGAGTGGATGGCGAAAAGGCCACCGACAAAATCTTTTCTGGTGGTGAGTTGCTGATGGAAAGTGAGGGCGGCGCCGTTGCCTTTACCCATGATGGTTGGCGTAACCCGGGTTTGATATTACCCCGCAGTGAAATTCAGTCGGTATCTTATCGCATGTTTGAGGGTAACTTGGAGCGGATGTTTTTCAACTATCCGGATCCGGTGACCGGCGAAATACCCAAGAAACAAATATTACTCGAAGACATTGAAGGCTTGAGTTTTGAATTTTTCTCTAGCGATGGTTGGGGCAATGTGTGGGAAAAGCCGGGTTTGCCCCGGGCGGTTAAAGTGGTTATTGAAACCAAAGCCCTTGGCAAACTCGAACGTATATTTTTGCTGACGGATAACGTCTTAGAACCAGGCGCGAGCAAAGGACGATAACAGCAATGAAATTATCATTAAATAATTTATCGGGTCAAAGAGTCTTCAACGGTCAACGATTCCGCAATAGACCTAGCAAACAACGAGGTGTTGCCTTGGTGTCAGTGTTGTTTGTGGTCGCGTTAACCGCGATTGTTGCGGTCGAAATGACTGAGCGTTTGCAATTGCAAATTCATCGCACCACCAACTTGACCGGTTCAAGGCAGGCTTATTGGTATGCGGTGGGTGCCGAGCACTATGTTAAGCAGCAACTCAAACGTATTAATGAAGATCCGAATAAACGCTCGAATACCATTCACGCCGGACAGGATTGGGCCAAACCGTTGCAATTCCCGGTTGAGGGCGGCACTATTGCTGGTGAATTAAAAGACCTGCAAGCCTGTTTTAATCTCAACTCGCTGGCAGCGACCGTTGGTGGACCCAAAACAACTGATCGTACAACACCTGCTGTCGCGGGGACGCCTAGGCCCAGCCCGACTCGGGCACCAGCACCAGCAGCGCCGACTTCAGCGGCACGCAAAAAGGGCATTACTTTCGAAATGGAAGCCTTTGAGCGGTTACTGATCGAGTTGGAAATAGACACTATTTCAGACGCACCGCCAGAATATCTGGCGCAGCGCTTAAAAGATTGGCTTGATGAAGATGGTCGCCAAACGGGTGGCGGCGGTATGGAAGAGGGTGATTACATGGCCCTTGAAATCCCGTATTTGGCTGCCAATACGTTAATGACCAGTGTCAGCGAGTTGCGGCTGATTGGCGGGTTTACGCCGGCAGTTGTGGCGAAACTCAAACCTTACGTTTGTGTTATACCGGCAAGTCAGATGTTGAAGCTCAACGTCAATACCCTGACTGCTGATACAGCCCTTTTGCTCAGTGCAATGCTCAAAGGTTTGGCCCTTGATGATGCTCAGGCGTTGATCAGTGGTGGTCAGCCGGACGGCTATGACAAAGTCAGCGATTTTTGGGAAAAACCCGAAATGAACCAAGTTGACAGCGCCGTAAAAGAAGAAGCGATTAAATATTTTGATGTCACCACCAGTTACTTTGAGCTTAAGGCGCAAACCAGCTATGGTGATTCAAAATTCTTTTTAAATTCAAAGTTACATATTAACCAGAGCAAACAAGTCACAGTGATTGCTCGAAAATTCGGAGTTGATTTGTGAGTGAAGTATTACTGATACGATTGGGCAGTCATGCTGGGGACGTTATTCCCTGGATGGTTTGGTCTCAAACCGAGCAGGAGATCATCGGCTCGGGTGAAATAGAACATGCCGGTGAACTGGATAAATTGACTGAGCACGGGCAAAGCCGCGAGGTACGGGTTTTGGTCCCAGCCTGCGATGTCACCCTGAAAACCGTGCCGTTGCCAGGAAAATTCAACCGTCAACTTCAAACTGCGCTGCCGTTTATGCTCGAAGATGATTTGACCCAGGATGTGGATCAGCTGTTTTTTGCTGTTGGTGATAAAACCACCGTGGGTGACAAACCAGCCATTGAAGTGGCCATTGTTGCCCGCCAATTGATGGCTGACTGGTTGAGCTGGCTCAATGCTGCCCAATTACATGCGGTAGCGATTATCCCCGATGCTTTGTGTTTGCCACTTTCTGATCAAGGTACCACCGGGATTGAGCTCAACAACCAATGGTTGGTGCGCAGTGGCAATTGGAGCTGCGACAACATCGACAGTATTTGGTTTGACGATTATCTCAAGTTGTCGGCCAACCTCTCTGGGGCTGAGCAAGACGAGGAAAGTGACGAGGTGTTCAGCTTTGTCACGCACAGCCCTTGTTTGGTTGAGGCTGATAATTTGAATATTGTTGAAGCCAGCGCTGAATTGCCGTTGAAACTGTTGGCCAATTCGCTTAACACGACTGGGTTTAACCTTTTGCAGGGCGAATTTATAGTCAAAAAAGAATCCTCTGCGCAGTGGCAGACTTGGAAGTATGCCGCAGTGATTTGTGGTTTGGCGATATTGATGCAGTTGGCTTATCGTGGCACGGTGGCATGGCAGCTTTCAAGCGAGCTAGAAACCCAAAAAGCTGCTTTTATACAACAGTTCAAAAAAGCCTATCCCGGTGACCGAACCCGCGTCCAATTCATCGAAAAACAGATTAAGCAGCGTCTTAAAGATGCAACGGGTAGCGCAGGCGATAATGCCGGATTTCTCTCTATATTGGCAGATGTTGGCCCGCTGTTGAGTCAATCGCAAGGGTTTATGCCAACCAGTTTCAGGTATGATGCCAAGCGCCATGAGTTACGCTTGCAAGCGACCGGCGATGGTTTCCAGAGCTTCGAGAAATTCAAGTCTGCTGCGCAGAAGCTCGGTTTTGTGGTGCAGCAGGGTTCACTAAACAATGATGGTGATAAAGTTGCTGGTGCAGTAACAATCAAGAGGGCTGGCTAATGTTAAAAACCTGGTGGGAAAGTTTAACTGAACAAGAACACAAACTGGTGATAGTCGGTGGTACCATCTTTTCTATCGGTTTGTTTTATTTGATGATCTGGTCGCCTTTGGCTAACGCCGTAATCGACAACCGTGCGGCACTGGACAAACAGCTCAAACTTAACGGTTGGGCCAAAGATGCCATCGTAACAATCAAGTCAGCCAGTGGCAGCAAAGTGGGCGGCAATGGGGGTTCGTTACAACAGATAGTGAACCAGAGCAGTCGCCAGTTTAACTTGCAAATTGGCCGCATGACCCCCAAAGATCAGCAATTAACCTTATTGATTGATGAAGTAGTGTTTAACGACCTGCTTAACTGGTTGTCGCATCTGGAGAAAAAGCAAGGCATTAAGATCAACAATCTTGATATAACAGAAATCGAAGTGCCCGGTAAAGTCAGGGTGTCCCGCTTGGTCATAGAGAAGAGCTAATGAAGAACTGGAAGTTAAATATCACCCTGTTTGTGGTCGCTTATATTGTCTTTATGTTGGCCATGGTGCCTGCGAGTATGGTTGTCGGTAGTGTGACGTTGCCGCCAACGGTTAAATTGGGTGACGTCAGCGGTTCTATATGGAACGGTAATATCAGTGCCGTACAGCTCAAAAGCGATGTGATTAACGATGTTAATTGGCAACTGAGTCCTTTGGGATTGTTAACGGGCAGCCTATCGGCCAGCGTTAAATTTGGCAATTCACGCAAGGTAGCGATGATCTCGGGTGAGGGTGATGTTGCGACGAATTTTTCGTTTGATCACTTTAGTGCCAGCGATTTTACGCTTAATTATCCGGCCCCAGAGTTGGTTGACCGATTAGGGTTGCCTATTCCGGCTGATATAGGCGGTCGAGTCGTGCTTAAACTGAAGGATTATGATCAGGGTAAGCCCTATTGTGAAAGTCTTAATGGCACGATAATGTGGAATAAGGCAACGGTCAAATTTGGTAAAGAGTTCAGCATCGGTAGAATTGATGCTGAGCTTGGTTGCGCCAAGGGTGAAGTTGAGTTGAAGATCACCAAAAAGAACCCATTGGGTTTACAAATCACCTCGCTTATTGGTGCCAAAAACAAATTTTCAGCCAAAGGTTTTATTAAACCCAACGGCGATATGCCGACAGAGGTGCATAATATGATGAAAATGTTGGGTCAGCCAGATTCACAAGGGCGTTTCCCGGTAAACTTTTAAGGGGTATAGTAATATAGGGCGAGCTTAAAACCTCGCCTTCGTTGCTATTTTTCCGACGTATTTTCGTTTTTATTCAAATCCCCCTCGATACAGAAAAAACCAGTTCGAAAACAGTCTAAAATCCCCAGTGGTTTGCAGAGATTTCTTACATCGGGCAGTTTGTCTTTTGGTTATAATTATTGTATGCGTCAAAATACCCAAGGACAGTCGCCATGCAAGACCAATCATTGAACCTGCAGTACTTAAAAGAGTCTGTTACCCATCTTGATGAGTTAATGAACAAACAAAGACATTCGATTGCCTATGTCCAAATGTTGCGTGAGGCACTGTCGGATATCGACCTTGAAGTGGCGGTATTGAGGAATTCGGTGGAGCATCCACGATGATGTTGTTTTGTCGTCGCTGGTGCGACGAAAAGGGGGTTGTAGGACGGATGTCTGGAGTTGCGGATAATCAGGTCTTGGCTGCAAGCTAATCAAACACGCTACGAGTACGTCCCTGTAAGGCTCAACCAAATCATCCTTGATTTGGATGGTTTGATTACCTTGCAGCCAAGACCTTCACCGTAATTCCAGACGTCCGTCTAGGATAGAAAAGCCACCATCCTCCCCTCGGCAACTGCGTCCTGCGTTGCTCTAACTTCCTGCATCCATGCAGTCGGACCGCCACCCTTGATATTACTCCGTAATATCCACAACAATTTGTTGTGTAAAAGGCGCAGCCGCGCCAAAAGGCATTTGCTGCTTTGCAGCCTCAGCGTAGCTGTATTTTGTTTTTTGCAACGTATGTTGCCCTTAAGGGTGGCGGTCGGGGAGGATGGTGGCTTTTTCTTTTTTTACGGACATCCAGGATACGTGTCAGAGCCTTGGGTGTAAGGTAAGCAAACCTTCTTTTTCAGGGATGAAAAAGCAGAGCGTACACGGAAGTATTTACAGCGTGTTTGCTTACCTTACACCTAAGGCTCAGCCTGCACATATCCAGGATATCCGTCCACAACCCCCTCTCGTCGCGACAGCGACGACCCGAGACCCCTCTCACCGCTCCGCCGGCAAAACATACCCCGGTATCTTACTCAAATCAATTTCATCAATCTGGTCATCACCCAAAAACTTGTCAGCAAATTGCATATACACTTTTTTATCGACAAACACGTCAAATAATTCTGGGTCGATGTGGTGGCCGAGTTTCATTTTTCCCATGATGAACAAACATTCGCTGATCTTTTTCGCTTTTTTGTAGGGTCTGTCTGAGGCCGTCAGGGCTTCGAAAATGTCGGCGATGGCCATTAATCGAGCTTGCACAGACATTTCATCTCGGGTTAATCCTTTGGGATAACCGGTGCCATCCATTTTTTCATGGTGACCACCGGCATATTCTGGTACGTTGAGCAGGTGTTTGGGAAAGGGCAGGGCTTCGAGCATTTCTATGGTGATGTCCATGTGGTGGTTTATCACCGCTCGCTCTTCTTCGGTTAGGGTGCCAGCGGCTATTTTGAGGTTGTAAATTTCGCCTTCGGATAACATCTGCTGGGATTCCCCGGCGACGTCGATATTATATTCACGGCCAATGTCAACTACCCGTTGTTGTGCATCAGGGCGCATGTATTCACCACCAATATTGGCTATGCGCAAAAACTCTCGGTCGACATCGAGTTTGGCCATTTTTTCTTCACAAATCTTTTCAAGTGCATTGAGTGCGGCTATCTGCTCGGCATCGCCAGATTTTAAGGCGGCAATGACTTGCTCTTGATGGGCAATGGTTAAGTCTCTTTTGACCACTTCGATTTTTACGTCGACCAGTTCTATGCGGTCAAACAGCATTTGCAGTTTGGTGGATTTGTCCATTACCGCCTCAGGAATGGCGATTTTTCCGCAATCATGCAACCAACCGGCAATACTGAGTTCGTAACGGTCTTTGTCGGTCATTTCAAAGTAGGCCAATGGGCCGGTTTTTGTTTCGTGCACTGCATCGGCAATCATCAGGGTAAGTTCTGGGACCCGGCGACAGTGACCGCCAGTGTAGGGAGACTTTTCATCTATCGCTTTCGCTATCAATCGGGTAATTGACTGGAATAACTCTTCCATGTCGTCGATTAATTGTCTGTTGGTTAGTGCTATTGCCGCCAGTGAGGCCAATGTTCTGATCAGGTATTCTATTTCATCACTGAACGAGATCACATTGCCTTCGTCGTCCTGGGCATTAATCAATTGCATCACACCATTCAAATCGCCTTCGTGATTGGCCATCGGAATGGTTAATACTGACTTGGTTCGATACCCGGTTTTTTCATCCATATTGCGCGCGCCGGTCATGTCGTATTTTTTGACTTCGTAGGCGTCCTCTATGTTGACCACGGTATTGGTTGCTGCCGCCAGCGCGACCAGCGCTTTTTTGTTGGGCTGCTCATCAATATACAAAGGGATGGTGGGAAATGGAATGGGATTACCTGTGGTGCCGCCAAGTGACATATTGAGTGTATCGTTGAGTAGGGTTTCAAATTTCAGTTCGTTGTCATCGGTGATTGAATAAATGGTGCCGCCATCGGCATTACTGATTGATTTGGCACTAAGCAGAATGTGTTCAAGAATGACATTGGTGTCTTTTTCTGTTGATAACTGCATACCGATTGAGATCAAATGTTCAAGCGGGTTGTCTTCTTCGTTGCCAATGGCCAGTGCTTCGTTTATTGATATATTTGTCATTACTTACTCGTGTGGGTAAATGAGCCATCCCAATCGGCGTCAAGGGATTCATGCTGCAAAACGTCGATTCGTTCAAGATATATTGAGTATATCTTTCTATCTGGATTCTTGCATATAAGCGCGTTAAATTTTTCTGTGGCTGTGGGCCAATCCTGATCCAGATAACCTTGATAAGCTTGCCGATATTGTTCAAGTTCTTCAGTGACCTGTTGGTCGGTAGCGACTTCGGGTCTGATAGGTTCAAAAATCGACACCGCAGTGTCTTTGCCTTTCACCCTGACTTTGTCCATTGGTCTGAAGGTCATTTCGGGGCAGTGGGCAACGCAGGTTTCGTTGACCAGCAGGTCTACACCATAGAACTTGGTTAGACTTTCAAGTCGTGAACCTAGGTTGACCGCATCACCTAACACCGTATAGGCCCGGCGATATTCAGATCCCATGTCGCCAACGTTCATTTCACCGGTGTTTAGGCCGATGCCGACTTTGATTTCCGGCCAGCCTTCTTTTTCGAATTCTCGGGTTAACATTTCGGTGATATCCAACATGTCAAATGAGCATTTGATGGCGTTAGATACATG
>JABSOG010000223.1 GCA_013216025.1 Algicola sp.
CAGTGTGCTCTATTTGCTGTACTTTACCGGGTAAATGGGGCAACAGTTGAGTCAATTGGGTATGGGCTTGGGGGCCGCAGCAAATCAGTAATCTTGACATTGATTTTTTAATATCCGCTGATAGAGAGCCGCATATTGGGCAATTTGTTGAGGTCCACGATAGCGATTCACTATCTGTTTGATGAGGCTTTTTAAACACTCATTGGGGGCCTGCACCGCTTTATTCATCGCTTGTGCGATGTCGGTGGACAGTTGCTCGTCGTCTTGAACGCCTGCTCGTTCGCCTTCTTGCTCAATGACCAAATAAGGCCAATCTTTGCCCAATATTTCGGGCAGTGCACCGACCGCCGGGGTAATGACTGGCAAGTTATGTTGCAATGCTTCAAGCACCACCAAACCAAATCCTTCAAAGCTGCTGGTCAGTACCATCGCATGTGCCTGGGCGTACTCATCGGTTAATGCCTGTGGGTTCAAATCGCCATCGATTATTTGCAACCCGTGACCGCTGTGCACGCCATCGTTGAGCATTTTTTTGGTCCGTCGTGCACCTTCGGTCGTGGTCACTATGGCCAGGTGGGCGTTGGGCAGGTGCTTTTGTAACTGGCTGAATGCATTGAGTAAAACCCCTGGCCGTTTGACCGCGCGCATTGATGACACATGCAAAAACCGCTGGGGTTGTACCTTGCAGACAAATTCGACATCACGCCAACTGGCCCGCACAAAATTACTAATGACGTGAATGTTGGTTAAGTCCGGCACTTTTTGTCGTAGTTTGTCGGCTAAATAGTTCGATACGCAGGTAATGGCCCCGGCGTGGCGTAACACTTGGGTGGCCACTTCAAGGTTTTGGTCAAACAGGTGTGGATTTAGTATATCTGAGCCATGGAATGTGACGATATAGGGCACATTACGCAATTGTTTTAACAGTAACGCCGACAAGCCAAATATCTGTAAATTGTGTAGGTGCAGTAGCTCAAATGGCCAATCATCGTGAATACGCAATAACTCACTGATGCTGTCCATTGTGCCGCCAAGGCTGGGGGGAATGTCAAGCAAGGCGCTGGTTTTGGCCCCCGGCTCTGCGTCAATCAAGTAGTGTTCGCTCTGTAATTGATTGGCTTGTAAATGGCAATATCGAACCTCAAAGTTTACCGGTTGGGGTTGCTGCTTGGAACTGGTATTGGCAGCTGAGTTTGCAAGCGGGTTACTCATCAAACCCAGACCCAATTCTTTGGCGACCATCGAAGAGCCGCCGTTGGTGGCCAGCATCGCCATGCAGACACGGATTTTTGGGGGTAATTTGTGAGGCAAAATTAATTCGAATGACGCTTGGGCAAGGTAGTTAATGGTAAACGGGTGATATTTTTATTGCAACTGTTTTGATATCGTGATTTAAAAATGAATAAAAATTCACTGTTGCATAATAAATAAACACGTAATATACTCCTCCTTCGGCAAACTTATCTAAAGATAAGGACGCAAAGCCCACGACCTACGGAAAACCTGTTCATCGGTTGTCTATGGTAGCGAGGTTGCAACCTTGTTTTTTGATACGTTCCTAAATACCCTTTATTAGGACGTTCAAAATGAAAAAATTTGATGTTAGACAATCTACAGCTATCGCCCCAGCTGTGTTTGGTGGGTTAAATACCCGCATAAGTACCGGATTAACTCCCGAATTAAGTGCTGTACTTAAGACCCCCCTAGTTACCCGTTTAAATACGCTCTTTATTACCCGCTTAAATGACGTGAAAATAGCGCTGCTTATCAGCCTTATTTGTACTTTGTTGTTAGGCCTGCTGTGGTTTGTTCAATCGAACGATACTGCGTCTGTTACCCCCAATACCCGCGAAAGTTTTATTGTTCAAGGTCATGATATCGCCACTGTTAAGCGGCTGACTGAGCAAGTTGGTGGTGAAATCACTCACCAGTTACCAATTGTTAACGCCGTTGGCGCCTTGCTTGATTCGCAGCAACGATTGACGTTGCTCGAAAACCCCAAAATCAGGGCTATTTATCAAGACCGTCACTTGAGTGGTGATCGTGTCAAAGGCGACAGTGACACTCTTAGCAAAGGGAAAGGCTTGAGTCCTGATAGCCATTATGCCCAGCGGATTGGCGCGACCGCGCTTCACGATTTGAATATTGATGGCAGTGGTGTAACAGTGGCTTTTATCGACACAGGTCTTGATGGTAGCTTCAAATCACTGACCAAAAACACCAACAACAAACATCGGGTTTTGGCTTATTATGATGCCATCAAAGATAAGCAACGCAAAAAACTGACTGACAAAAATGGTCACGGCACCCACATTGCCAGCGTTGCCGTAGGTGGCCTTTCGCATGGCAAAAAGCAGCCGATTGTTGGTATTGCCCCCAACGCGAATATTATCAGTGTCAGAGCTTTCAACAAAAAAGGTCGTGGCAGCTATCTTGATGTTATTCGGGGGATTGATTGGGTGGTAAGTCACCAGTCAGAGCACCAAATTCGGGTGTTGAACCTGTCTTTTAGCGCGCCTCCACAGTCGCTTTACTGGAACGACCCGTTAAATCAGGCAGTGATGGCTGCGTGGCAGGCGGGCATTGTTGTGGTGGCATCTGCCGGTAATACGGGTCCTGAGGCGATGACCATTGGCGTGCCAGGCAATGTGCCGTACGTGATCACTGTTGGCGCAATGACAGACAACAAAACCCCAGATAATGTCGCTGACGACAAGCTGGCCAATTTCTCTTCTGCCGGTCCTACCCTTGAAGGTTTTGTTAAACCTGAGTTGGTGGCCCCGGGGGATCGTTTGTTGGGTTGGATGAAAAAAAGCAGTCAGATTGGCAAGCAACATGGCAAAAATTTCTATAAAAAAGATCAGTTTGCGATGTCTGGCACCTCACAAGCCACCGCCGTTGTGACCGGTACAGTTGCCTTGATGTTGCAACAAGAGCCGTGGTTGACGCCCGATCAAGTCAAATGCAGATTGGTTGCCAGCGCGCAGGCGGCAGTATCAGACCAAGGTGAACTTGCCTACAGTGTCTTTCAACAAGGTGCGGGCATGGTTAATGCCTTTGGGGCGATTTTTGGTGCTGCTTATGGACAGAGTGATTGCGCCAATCAAGACCTCGATATCGCGATGGACTTGCAAGACATCGAACATTACGCAGGCCCAGCCAGACGCAATGAGCAGGGTAATTATTACCTTGAAAACTCTGATCAGGAAAATAGCGAAAGCCATCAGTGGGATGGCCGTTACACCAACCAAGAAGGATATATGTGGAAAGACGGCTACATGTGGAAAGACGGTTACATGTGGAAGGACGGCTTCATGTTTAGTGACAGTCAACTCAGCAGTGCCGTTGCCATAGATCATTGGATAGAAGACTAATGAACTTTGTAAATTCAAGGGTCAACCCGTCTTCTAACCAAGGCAGGCGAAGTGTCATTTTCGTTTTGCATTTGAGTTTGCTGGTGTTGCTTTGGAGTTTACTGGTTTTAGGCAAAGCCGCTGTCGCCAGTCAAGACAACATTCGGTTTCAGCGTTATACGCAGCAGCAGGGGTTGTCACAACAAGCAGTGTTGGCAGTGTTACAAGACCGCAGCGGTTTTATGTGGTTTGCCACTCAAGAAGGCTTAAATCGGTTTGATGGCTACCAGTTCAGGGTATTTTATCACAATCCAGATAACGCCAATTCACTGTCAAATGATGCGGTGTACAGCATTATTGAAGATCATCAAGGTTATTTGTGGTTGGGCACCGATGGCGGTGGTCTTGACCGTTTTGACCCTGTTAGCGAAATATTTACCCATTACACCGAGAAAAGCCATCAATTGAGCAGCGACCGAGTTAACGTGGTTTTTGAGGACAAAGATAACAATTTGTGGGTGGGCACCGATGGCGGCGGATTGAATCGATTGCACAAAAGTGGTCTGTCGTTTGAGTCATATCGACATGACCAGTCAACGTTTAACAGCCTCAACCATGACAACGTTAAATCGATTCATCAAGACCGGCTGGGGCGATTGTGGATTGGCACTGACAATGGGTTAAATCTTTTTGATGTGCCAAGCAACCGTTTTGAGAACTTTAAGACGGATGCCCCGGCACCCACCTCGCTTAAAAGTGGCAGTATTCGCACCATATTTTCAGATAACCAGTCAAACGTGTGGGTCGGCACCAATAAAAACGGGTTGACCCGGATTAATCGCGACCAGAGTTATGCTCAATATCAGCATAATGCCAATGACACCAGCAGTTTGTGCCACAACCGAGTCAGAGACATTCTTGAAGACAACAAAGGGCTGATTTGGATAGCCACCGACAACGGTTTATGCCAGTGGCAGCCACAAAGCCAACAGTTTTTAAGATTTACCCACGACCCAAAAGACTTATACAGCCTTGGCGACAACCGCACATTGTCGTTATACCAAGACCGGGGCGGGGTTTTGTGGTTGGGTACTTTTGGTGGTTTGAACAAATGGACTGCATCGGATTTTGCCCATTATCGTCAAAACCCGGGCAACCTAAATAGCCTCAGTAGCAACATTATTAATGCCTTTGGTCAAAACCTTCAGGACCCGCAAGGCGACATTTGGGTGGGTAGCTACGATGGGTTGAACAGACTGAACCCTGTGACTGAACAAATACAGCGGATAGAACCTGAAAATGGCTTGAGCGACAACCGTATTATGTCGCTTAAAGTGATGCCTGATAGCGGTAGCGATGGCAGCATCGTATGGATAGGCTCCCGGAGCGGCGGTTTAGACCGTTATGATCCCGCGACCAACCGGGTGACCAATTTCCAGCATGATGAAACTAATCCAACCAGCATTAGCAGCAACGGCATCACCGACATATTTGCAGATCAAAACGGCGAAATGTGGGTGGCGACCTACGGGGGCGGGCTCAACAGGTTTCATCGTAGCAACGGTACTCTTAATAAATCCAGCTATTTTAGCCATTTTCGTCATAATCCAGCGCAACCAAAGAGCTTGAGTTCTGATCGTATTTTGACGATTTCCCAATCCACGGATGGATTTTTCTGGATCGGCACCGAAGACGGTGGCCTCAACCGGTTTGACAGCACCAACGGCGAATTTGAACATTATAGGCATGACCAAAGCGACTCAGACAGTCTCAGTTCTGATGCGATTTTTTCGATTCTTGAAGGCCCTCACGGCGACTTATGGATTGGTACTTGGGGTGGCAGCCTCAACCGTTGGCGTGCAAAAGACCGCCACAACGGTATCGTTAGATTTGAGCATTATGGTAAGCAACAAGGCTTGCTCAGTACCATGATTTACGACATTGTTGCCGACAAACAAGGACAACTGTGGTTCAGCAGTAACCGGGGACTCACCCGTTTTGATCCCATCACCGCACAGTTTAGATTGTATGATGTTTCGCACGGCTTACAAGACAACGAATTTAATCACAACGCAGCATTCGTCAGCAACACGGGCCAACTGTTTTTTGGTGGTTCCAACGGTTTTAACGCCTTTTACCCAGATAAAATCGCCAACAACAATCACCAACCGCCAGTAGTATTAACCGGTATTCAAAAACTTAACAACCAAACGGGTACCGTCAATGTATTGATGGGGATGCTCGACATGGTTTTTGGTTATCAAGATTATGCGCTCTCGTTTGATTTTGCCGGCCTTGATTACACCGCACCCCAAAAAAATCGTTACATGTACAAACTTGAAGGTTTTGACCAAGATTGGGTTGATATTGGTCAGGCCCGCCGAACGACTTTTACCAACCTGCCAGCCGATGATTATGTGTTTAGAGTCAAAGCATCGAATAACGATGGCGTTTGGTCTGAGCAGGGATTGGCGGTTAACATTCGGGTCACGCCGCCACCTTGGAAAACCTGGTGGGCCTACAGTTTGTATGCCTTGGTGATATTCAGCATTATTGGGGCCTACCTCAAAGCACATAGGGCCAAACTGCGCGAAAAAGCCGAATATAGTCGACATCTAGAAAACCAAGTGGTGTTAAGAACCAGTGAATTAACCACCGCAAACAAAGAATTAGTGGTGGCCAAAGCTGCCGCAGAAGCTGGTGATCAAGCTAAAGGCACTTTTATCGCCACCATGAGCCACGAGTTACGCACGCCGATGACGGCAATCATTGGATTTGCCGAAAGCATTCTCGAAGACAGCATCGACAGCTTCGAGCGTCAGCGGCGTATAGATAAAATTTTGCGCAATGCCAACCACTTGCTGCAACTGATGAACAACGTACTCGATATTTCTAAAATCGAAGTCAAACGACTCGACTTAGAACACATTGCGGTGCAGCCCGTTTGGTTGTTGCAAGAGTTGCAAGAACTGATTGGCCAACAGGCCAGCGAAAAACAGCTCACACTCGACATTCAATACCACTATCCAATCCCAGCAAAAATACACGCAGACCCGACCCGCTTGAAACAGATACTGCTGAATCTGTGTAACAATGCCATCAAGTTTACGGCCAAGGGCGGGATCACCATTGATGTGTCGGCGAATCAAACAGACAACACCTTGCATTTTAACGTAAAAGATACAGGCATAGGCATTGCGCAAGACAAGCTCGTCAGTGTTTTTGAAGCCTTTTCACAAGCAGATTCGTCTACCACCCGCAAGTTTGGCGGCACCGGTTTGGGGCTGAGCATTTCTAAGCAGTTGTGTCACGCGATGAAAGGAGAAATGACCTTGGCCAGCGAAGAAGGGCAGGGCAGTCAGTTCTCGTTTTACATTTCGATGGGTGAACCGCCTGTAAGCGAGTGGCTGCAAGACGCGCAGGCCATCACCGACAGTATGCAAAATAGGCCGACTAAGGCGTTTACCGTGCCCAGTCTGTCGGGCCATGTATTGTTGGCAGAAGATTGGGTTGATAACCAAGAGTTGATTCAAATGTACATCAAACGCTGTGGTGTGCAGGTTACCTTGGCTGAAAACGGCCAGCAGGCGATAGAAGCCGCTTTGGCACAATCATTTGATTTGATTTTAATGGACGTACAAATGCCCGAAGTGGACGGCATTGAAGCGACCCAAATTCTGCGGGCCACTGGCTTTTCTAACCCCATAATCGCTTTGACTGCCAATGTGTCAAAAGGTGATATTGAGCAATACCTGACGCATGGGTTCGACAACCATTTGTCAAAACCGATAGAGCGCGAAGCCTTTTATCAAACGTTGGCCGCCAACTTGCCAGCGGCAGGCGAGGCCGTTGTTGAAGGTAATAGTGAAGAACAGCACGACGAAACTTATTTGGCGCTGGTGGCTAGCTTTTTGGAGCGACTCCCCACATTAATGGACTCTATTGAGCAGGCGGCAGAGCAGCAAAACTGGCAACAAATGAGCGGATTGTTGCACAATCTCAAAGGGTTGGGTGGTTCATTTGGTTACCCGGCGTTGTCGCAGATGGCACAACCCATGGTTGAAACCCTTGAAGCGGGTCAAAACCAACAAGCCCTGGCCCATTTGGTCGAATTAAAACACATTGCAGCGAATATCACGGAAGAATTTGGTGCAACATTGTAGTGATGGATCCTACGGTGATAATTATAACGGTTGAAACCTTGCCCTATGTTGTAAAAAGTACATGGGCACAGCAAAGAGAAAGTCTATGAAAGAATCATTGAAAATATTAGTGGCCGATGACGAACCCCTGATGCGCGGCCTGTTGACCAGTTACCTCGGCAAAGAATGCCACCACGAAATATTAAGAGCCAAAGACGGCATGGAAGCGCTGGCTGTTTATAAAGCCCATGGTCGTGGCATTAACTTTATCTTTTTAGATATCGACATGCCCAAACTCAACGGACTAGAAGTGCTTAAAGAAGTTCGAGCAATCAACCCTAAAGCCTATGTGGTGATCATCAGCGGTGTTGGTACCTTAGAGGTGGTGAAAAAAGCCATTTCGGCGGGGGTAAATGGCTTTATCGCCAAGCCGTATACTAATTGTAAAATCGAAGAGGCGTTGGTTAATTACCGGCGGTTTCAGAGTAAGAGTCATTGATGGGGGGTTGTGGGGTATACGCCGCGATGCGGGTATACAAAGGGGGGGTGAGCACGAGACCAAGGTTTGAAGTTGGAAAGCCCGTGACTCGGTGATCAGACACGGCATAAACTCGTCCATGAGGCCTCGGCCAAAACGTCCTTGTTTTGGACGGTCTGTTCACCGAGTCACGGGCTTGACATCTAACCTTTGGTGCTCGTGTATTAGAGGAAAAGCCATCCACCTCCCCGACCGCCGCCCAAATGGCAACATACGTTGCGAAAAAAGAAAATAACAGCTTCGCTGTGCTGCGAAGCAGCAAATGCCCTTTGGGCGCGGCTGCGCCTTTTTATACAACATTGTTGTGAATATTACAGAGTAATATCAAGGGTGGCGGTCGGGGAGGTTGGTGGCTTTTCTACCTGAGTACGAGCGCCAAGGTTTGATGTAGGGTTTGAGATGTTATTTTCAGACCGTCAAATTCAGGGAAGAATTTGCCGAGCCACATGGATGTGCTTGTGCGTGTCTGGAAATAACATCTTGGACCCTGCTGCATTGAGCCTTGGTCTCGTGCTCACCCCCCCCACTGCCTGTACACCGCCTTGCGGTGTACAACACCACAAACCTTATGGCAAAGGCCACCCACCCAATCGTTGCCACTGGTTGACCATATAACAGAACAGCTCAGTGGTTTTTTGGGTGTCATACAATGCGCTATGTGCCTGTTTATTATCAAATTCGATACCTGCGGTCTGGCAGGCTTTAATTAACACGGTTTGGCCTAAACACAAACCAGCCAATGAAGTGGTATCAAAGGTCACAAAGGGATGAAAAGGTGAGCGTTTGATTTTAGTGCGGGCAAGGGCCGCATTAACAAAACCCATGTCAAAGGCGGCGTTATGGGCTACGATGACAGAGCGTTGGCAATCGGCAGATTTTTGCGCTTTTCGGACGAATTTACAAATCTCCGTTAAGGCTTCTTTTTCGCTGACGGCCACACGAAACGGGTGGAATGGGTCAATGCCGTTGAAGTCCAGTGCCGATTGTTCAATATTTGCCCCTTCAAAAGGCGTGACATGAAAGTGAATGGTTTTATCGGGATGAAGTACACCGTCTTCGTCCATTTTCACCGTTGAGGCGGCAATTTCCAGTAGAGCATCGGTTTGGGCGTTAAAGCCTGCGGTTTCAACGTCGATAACTACAGGGAAATAACCGCGAAAGCGGGTGGATAAAGCATGAATTGGCATATCTGGCATGTCAGTGGGCAGTGTCCGGGATTAAGTTGTGCGGGATTATCGCAAATAAGTGTCAATAAAGCACATTAAATTTCGGCATGAAACCTGCTTAATTGATCCCATAAAGCGCTGTGTGGCAAACTATCGCCGGTGTAGTTGAATTTACAGGTACGAATTTAAAGGTGCGAATTTAAAGGTGTTAGTACAATGCGAAGATTAAATGGTTTACTAATGGTATTGCTCAGTGGTCTCACCTTAGAGGCAGGTGCATCGGTTCGCCATTATGTCGCCAATGCAAGTCAGTCTCAGTGGGAAAGCAGCGAAACCCGAATACAATGCGAACTGTCTCACAACATTCCCCGCTACGGTGATGTGATGTTTACCAGTGTCGCGGGCAAGAACCTTAACCTTGAATTTGAACTGGATATGCTGCGCATACCAGCCAATTATGGTTTGGCGTCAGTCAAATCCATCGCGCCAGCTTGGAAACCGGGCGTGCCGACCAAAAACATCTCAACCATGTCATTGAAGAAACAATTCAACCCAGATATGCCACAAAAAGCCGCTTGGACGATGTTGACCGAGTTAGAAAAGGGCTTTGTGCCCACCGTTTATTACGCCGATTGGTATAGCCCTTACGACAAAGTGGCAGTGGGTCTGTCGTCGATCAATTTTATCAAAGCTTATGACCAATTCCTCAAATGTGTCGACAACTTGCTGCCCTACAGCTTTGACGATATTTCGTATACCATTTTGAGTTACCAGTCAAACACTGATAAATTAACCCGCAGCTCGAAAAAACGCCTGACCGAGATTGGCGAATACCTCAAGCACAGCCCCGAAATCGACCAGATTGAAATTGATGCTTATGCCGATTCATACGGTGGTCGCTGGCCGAATATGGAATTGTCGAAAAAACGCGCCAAGAAAATCGAAAATTACCTGGTGGCACTGGGGGTTGAAAAAGGCAGAGTAAAAGTGGCTGGGTTTGGTGAGAAACGCCATGTGGCGTCCAATAAAACCGAACTGGGCCGAGCCACCAACAGACGTGTTGTTATTCAGATGACTCGCCCTTAACCTTTGCGCTGCGCGCGTCGCTACGCTGTGGCCTGCGGCCTTTAAAAAAAGGATCATCACGGAGGCACGGAGCCACGGAGGAAAGAAAGAGAAGGCAAAAGCAAAAGCAAAAAATATGTTGTTCTTAAAAACATATATAACCTTGTGTTTTTTTCTTGATTTTATTTGGTTTTTAATCTTTTCCTCTTTCTTTCCTCCGCCGCTCCGTGCCTCCGTGTTGAGATCTTTTGACCTTGACCTTCGCCTATTTAACCTTTTTCTTTTCGAAGTTATGCAAAGCGTCAGAGACTTTGATGGCCGAGAAGGGTTTGACAATAAATCCGGCGGCACCGTTGGTCAGGCTGCCTTTAACATTTTCTATGGTGCTTTCGCCGCTGACCATGATCACAAACGACTTTGGATCTTTGCTCTTAATGCGCTTAAGCACCTCAATGCCATTAATATCGGGCAGCTCGATGTCGAGAAAAATCAAATCTGGCTTGTGTTGATCTATTTTGGCGAAGGTATCGGTGC
>JABSOG010000224.1 GCA_013216025.1 Algicola sp.
TACTGAATTTGACGGTCAACGTATTGTTGTTGCATGGCGTTGATGCGTTGTTGTGCCAATCGGTTTTGTTGGGCGTGGTCTGCTTTTACTCTGGCCAGTTCTTGGTGAGTATCGTCGACGTTTTGTTGCATTGTCACCAACTCTTCGCCTTCGCCCTCAGACTCGCCCACTTTATTACCGATGTAACCGGCAACAATCAAACCTACCGGACCGCCTAAAACGGTGCCGATGAACATGCCGATGCCAGTACCAACGCGCTGTTCTTCGTATTTACCCATGGCGTGTTCGTCTGCATTGGCTGAGACAGTTGAAGTTAGCAAAGATAAAGTTAAGGCTGAGATGATTAATTTGGTTTTCATTTTGATTGTCCTGTTGGTCGTTTGGTACTGCTTAATTAGTGTTGCGGTGAGGTTTTTGTTAAACCCCGCTGCGTTTTCGATGATGTAATTAAAACGTTTTTAAATGGCAATGTTGGGGAGCAAAAACGACAATGTGGCGATCAAATATGGCACAAAAATGGCAATTGCCTTTTTGCCCTTATTTTGTGATTTATTTGCTGTATAGTCGGATCATTGATAGCGGTATAGGGATATACCGCCATTTTCAATTGCCGTATCTGATTGAAAATGTGAGCGAAGTAAAACCACGCTTTTACGGCAGCGCCTCCAGAAATTAACATCGGATGTTTAATTCTGGACGATTAAGAGTTAAGGAATAGAACAATGAGCCGCACCATTGCTATTGTTGAAGATGAAGCCGCTATTCGCGAAAACTATGCTGATGTATTGCGTAAACAGGGGTATGAGGTTCACGCCTTTGCCAACCGCCCCCAGGCGCTTGAAGCATTTAAGTTGCGCCTACCCGATTTGGCCATAATCGATATCGGTCTCGAAGATGAAATAGATGGGGGTTTTAGTTTGTGCCAATCGTTAAGGGCAATGTCTGACACTATTCCAATCATTTTTTTGACCGCCCGCGACAACGATTTTGATACTGTTTGCGGTTTACGCATGGGTGCCGACGACTACCTGACCAAAGACATCAGCCTGCCCCATTTAACCGCCCGTATTGCTGCGCTGTTTCGCCGTTTGGATGTCATGGACCACCCGGTCAGCCCTGAGAGCCTGTTGACCTGTGGCAAGTTGATCATTGACACCAACCGTATGACCATTGAGTGGGATAAAAAACCCATCGAAATTACGGTCACCGAGTTTTGGATGGTACATGCACTGGCCAAGTTCGCTGGGCATGTCAAAAACCGCGAGCAATTAATGCAGGAGTCACGCATTGTGGTCGATGACAGCACCATCACCTCACACATTAAGCGCATTCGTAAGAAGTTCATCCAGATTGACCCCGAGTTTAACTGTATCGACACCGTTTACGGCATGGGATACCGCTGGAATGGATAATTTGGATGTTTAGAATACCGTTTGGCTTACGGTCAAAGCTGGTTTTACTGTCGGGTTTTTTGTTTACCATTCCCTGGCTGGGTTATCAGTATGTCGAAGAAATGGACAAATTTCTGCAACAAGGTCAAGAGAAAACCCTCATCGGCACCGCCCGAGCATTGGCCACAGCAATGCACGAACGGCCCAAATTGTTTGATGAACAAGCCAGCTTTTTAGAATCGGTGGTCAAGGGTCGCGACTTGTACGCTTACCCCATCAATGAGGCCATTCAACTCGACGGTCGACTTTCTGACTGGGATGAATACAACGCCAACACCACCTTTTATGCCGCCGATTATTTGATTGAAAACAAAGCTGAAATTAATCGAGAAGCTTATTCCCCGCAAACTCTGAGCTTTACCCACATGGTCGGCAAGTTCGATAACTATCTTTATGCCTTTTTTGAAGTCACTGACGACCATGTCGTCTATCGTCGGCGAAATACGCTTAAATTAATGGCCAATGACCATTTAAAAATTGCCATGATCAGCCCCGATGGTCAGTTCAGACATTATGTTATTTCGAACAAAAAAGCAGGCTGGCTCGACAGCTACCAATTGGCACAGGGGAGCGACAATCCATTATTGGCTAAACCCGAACCCAAACTTCAGGGAAAATGGAAACAAACGGCCAAAGGATACAATATCGAGTTACGAATTCCACTGAGCATGCTCGGCACTAAAATTGGTTTTGCCATCAGCGATGTCGACAACAACGTCACCCGAGCCCAAGGCGCAACCATTGGTACCTCTGATATATACGACCACAAAAACCTTGGGTCTGTATTGGTTCCATCGCCCGAAATAGAACGCATTATCGAGGGCATGGGCCATTCAAACGCCCGTTTATGGGTGGTAGACCAACATCAAAGAGTATTGGCACAAACCGGTGATATTCGTTCATCCAGCCTGTGGGAGCTCCCCGAGGACGACAATACCGACTCAGACAGTTTGTGGCAATCGTTTGAAAACAAAGTGCTTTTACCTTTTTATTACAAGATACTGACCCGCCCGACCCAGGATTTTCTCGACGAGCTTTATGATGTCGCCAAACTTGAAGGCAGCCAGATTACCTCTGCACTTGCCGGTCAGCCCAAGTCGCAATGGCGTTTGAGTACCGATCGCAAAGCGGTGATCCTCTCTGCCGCCTACCCGATTTGGATAGACAACAAAGTGATGGGTGCAGTGATAGCCGAAGAAACTACCAACGGCATTCGCACCTTTCGCAACAAAGCTTTAGAAAACCTGTTTACCATCATTTTAGCGGTAATGACGATGGGCACACTGGCGCTATTTTTGTTTGCTTCGAGAATATCCAGCCGCATTCGAAAATTGCGTAACGAAACCGAGCAGGCTATTGACGAACAAGGCAAAATAAAAAACTACATTCAAGGCTCAACCACCCAAGACGAGATTGGCGATCTTTCCCGCTCATTCTCCAGTATTATCGGCAGATTGGGCCAATATACCCACTATTTAGAGAACATGTCTTCACGACTGTCGCACGAATTGCGCACCCCGGTAGCTGTTGTGCGTTCATCACTCGAAAACCTAGCGATGCAACCGATGACCGACGATGCCAAAGTCTACATGGGCCGGGCGCAAGAAGGTATTACCCGGCTCAACAAGCTCATCACCAACATGAGTGAAGCCACCCGCTTGGAACAAACGCTGCAAAGCGCTGAAAAAGAAATGTTTAATTTGATGGAAGTGGTTTCGGGTTGTGTTGGCGGTTATAAATATGCCTATCCTCAGGTCGACTTCAAACTCGACATACCAGATGACCCAATGACCGTTAACGGTGCGCCCGATTACATCGCCCAATTACTCGACAAGTTGATCACCAATGCGGTCGAGTTTTCACAAAAAGGTTGTCCAATCGTCGTGACGGCGGTGCAAGAAAAAAATGTCGCAAAGTTTGGCATTAGCAATGTAGGCCCAGCGTTACCCGAAGAAATGAAAGACCGAATATTTGATTCAATGATCTCTTTGCGCCCGCAAATTCAGCAAAAGCAGCCGCATTTGGGTATTGGTTTGTATATTGCGCGGCTTATCGCTGAATTTCATCAGGGGCGAATATACGCCGAGAATTGGACCCAGGGTGAAGGTGGGCACAGCGGTGTGGTAGTGTATGTGGTCATTCCTTTGTTTGAAGGTGCGTAAATCGTGATTTTACGTCACCAAATATTTATTTTACGAATGCTTCTTGTAGGCGGGTGCTTCAGCCCCGCAGACGTGACAGCACAACAAAGCACCTGTTACGGCACCACCTCAAACGGCCGATTAGAGCACGGCGTTCAGTTGCCAAGTGACGGTAAAAACTTCGAAACCTACAGTAACATCGCCGAAATGGCAGGCCGAACCTACGTTCATTCGCAAACCGCCTCTATCATGCTGGCAGCCTATAAACAGCTCGAAACCATGGCGCCTAGCAAAGTATTCAAATATGCCGAAACAGGGTTTGAAGAAGGTGGTCAGTTTAAACCACACAAAACTCATCGCAATGGTTTGTCGGTCGATTTTATGGTGCCCGTGGTTGATGAGAGCGGCAAATCAGTACACTTGCCAACACATCCCTTCAATCGCTTTGGTTATGACATAGAGTTTGATAAAAACGGGGTTTATGAACACAGTGTTGATGAAGATTACACCATCGATTATGAAGCTTTAGCCGCGCATGTCGTTGCTTTAGACAAAGCCGCCAAGCAGCAGGGGTTTGGATTGTGGCGTGTGATTTTTGATATAAAGCTGCAACCTAATTTGCTCCTAACCAAATACGGCGATTACCTCAAAGACAACATCACCTTTTCAAAACGCCGTTCTTGGGTCAGGCATGACGAACATTATCATGTGGATTTTGCTATAGGCTGCAAGTAACCCGCAATAGCCTGATAACTGGTCTGCCAATGCTGGTAATCCAACGGAATAGCAATATGGTGCCCGTCGACCATCAAAACTAATGACGGGAAACCCTGAATCGGCATTTTTCTTACCTCGGCGATTTCATCAAGCAATTGCTGGTTCACTTCACTACTTGTCAACTGCGCTGCAAACGCTTTACCACACAACCCCAAGCCTTGGGCCAGTTCAACCAAAGTCTCGATGTCGGCAGGATTCTTGGCATTAAGATAATACGCTTCTTGAATGGCCAGATACATCGCCTGTTCCAATCCATGTTCGCGGGCTATTAACACTGCTCGACAAGCCGGATAGGTCGAGCGTCTTGGTTGGCATTGAGTCCAAAAATCATGATTGAATTGAGTCCCCAGTTGATTGTTGATTTTGTGCCAAACACCTTGAAGGAAGGTCTGCATATCAGCAGGCATGGGCAAGTCACTGTCGGGGGCCAAACCGCCGACACGGTATTGAATATCTACCAATGATTCAAGATGCTGTTTGAGTGCCTGCCAAGCGGGACGATATCCCCAGCACCAGCTGCACATGGGGTCGTAAACGTAGTATAAAATTGTTTTTTTAATGAGAGGATTCAAATTCATTTACAAGGTTTCTTTGACAAAATCACCGATATTACGGCTCTTTTGATCAAACTCCACCCCCAGCAATACAATGGACTTTCCGCAATTGTGATATTTTTGTGCATATTGTTTAGTGTGAATCTGTTTCAAAGCCGCTTCTTTGCTGTCCTTTAGCTTAAATTCAATAATATATACAACATCTTCTGTTTGCAGCACGCAATTTATCGTATTGTTGGTGCTGCTGAACGTCCTTGTAGTGCTCCCTTCGCCCATCCTTGGGCTCACCTCATGGGAACACAAACTGCGGGCACTCGTTTGAGTTCCCATTCGCCCCTTATTGGTGCGAACCTCAACTTCGATGGATAATCCAAGCAAGGTGAATATGGCGTAAAATAACGACTGGTAGTATTTTTCTTCGTCGATGCTGATGTCATAAGGGATATTGGCAAAAAACTTGTTGAGCGTGGCAAAAAATGCATCCAAATCGCCAGCGTTTAACTGTTGAATCAGGTTAACGGTATAGGCCTGACCCAAGCCAGTATTCAAATGGCCAAAGCGTGCAGCAACTGAATCATAAAAAGAACGTTTCACCTCATAGTTTGGAAAATCAAGCACGTACAAAGGATCGTTATAACCTTTTATCGTCAAATAGCCGGTCTGGACAAACAACGACAATACATCCATATCTTCAGGTTCAGTGGCGGCAAAAGCGCTGTCTCCAATCTCCAATTGCGATAGGTTGCTTAAATCATACTGTTTGTCTTGCAGCAAATTGAGCAAAAATGTGGGGGTGGCGGTGGTAAACCAGTAATTTTTGAATTTTTTCTTGGTGAACAAACTCAGTAATGAATAAGGGTTATAAACGCTGGGCGCATCCTCTTCAAAGCGGTAACCATTGTACCAATACCTAATTTTAGCCAGCAGTTCATCTTTGCTTAGTCTATCCGGGCCGTTTTGAGCGGTAACCAAGTCATCAATTGCGCCGTCAAAATGATGCTCTAGCTCTTGCTGGGTCACCCCACACAGTGTGGCATAAGCATTATCCATCGAAATATCGGTCATATTGTTCATGCCTGAGAATACAGAAACCTTGGCGAACTTCGAAACCCCGGTGATAAAAACAAACCTAAGATATTTGTCTTGCGCCTTAACAGCAGCATAAAAGGCACTAATCACTGCTTTGATTTCGCCAAGCACTGGTTTTTTAAGGTTATTCAAAATGGGTTTGTCATACTCATCAACCAATAACACCACTGCCTGACCCGTTTTATCCTGCAATTTGGCCAACAATTCTTTAAACCGTTTAGCAAAGGTTTCGCTGTTCAGTGTTATATCGTATTTTTGAGCATATTCGTTAAGAATACTGTGGATGTGGGCTCTTAGGTCATCTGCTGTATTGAATTCTTCATCAGAAAAATCCATTCTAATGACAGGATAGACGGTAAAAGGATAATCACTGTCGGCAATCGCCAACCCTTCAAATAGGTTTTTATGGCCACTGAACAGTGCTTCGAGGGTGGAGATCAGCAAGGATTTGCCAAATCGTCGAGGTCTTGAAAAAAAATAAACAGAACCCTGCTGGATCAAATCATCAATAATCGCCGTTTTATCGATATACAGCAGATTGTCTTCAATGATTTTTGAAAAGGTTTGTATTCCAAGCGGGTATCTCATGCTGATTCCGGCGGTTCTTTGGTGGCTTTATTAGTTAGGCTCAGTATAACTGATCTACAAAATCACAGCTATGGGTAGCGTTGGCAATACGTTCGATGGTGTGGTTGTCTTTTGAATTGGCGTAGTCAAATATATAAACGCCACAGCAAACCAGTTGCAACATGCCGTCACTTTTTGGCCACTACGCGGCCTTTATAAAGGTTCGCAGCAGATTTATTTAACCAATCCCCGGATAACGCACGATAACGTCATCAAAATGTTCAATATCGACAAGTTCAGATCGGCGGGTAAGTTTCATGTGATGGTGTCCGGGTACGAAACCGCCAATCTGGGCGTCCAGCGCAATTGGACTGTCGAGTTCAAACAACCAATACAGCTCGTTTGACTGACTTGATGCTTTGCCGGTTTGCAGTGGGGTCAGTTCTCTACGGGCTTTTTTCGAAATAGAGCGCACCGGCCATAACCAGCAGACTTTGCGGTCGCCTTCGCCCGGCACTGCCGATGCGATGGCACAATAACGGACTTCTTCCATCACCCATTCTTCAATAATGTCACGCTCGGTGGCCAATAACTTCATGTGGAACCATGTGGCCGTGCCGCCTTCAAATTGTTGGTAATAACCGTCGTCTCGCTGGTCTTCTGCACTGGTGGCTATCAGGCACAAATCTCGATAATGAATAAGATCATAACCTTTGTTGGGAATTCGGTAAGATTTGTCGATATATTGACGATCGGCACTAGCAATAGTGCCTGCACTGGGATCCTCGCCAAAGATATCGGTTAAAAATGTGCGAAACCAGACGTTTTCATTCTTTTCATCAATGCCACCGGGACCGGGCAGCAGTGGAAATGCACCAACACCAGTCTGCCCATTGCCCTCAGCAAATGGATTTTCATCACAATTGTCAGCCGTTTGATTGGTAAAAAACCCCGGATATAAGGCATACGCACCATAAATAGCCCGGCTTTTGTTGGCTGGTTGTTCATCTTCAATCAAATGGAACAAAGCATCCCTGTATCGATACATTTGATTAATCGCGTCCTCGGGGATCCTTTCTTTGCCGTCTGGCTTTATCTCGCTATTGATGCGATATTTGGCATCAAAGACCCAATACAAGACATCGCCACCAGCAAACTCGACCTCCATCAGTATGTCGGGTATCTGGGTGGTATTCCAAGTGCGTACCGGGCTAGATTTTTCATTAAACTTAGGCTGATGCGCCAACCTAATATTGATACCATCATCACGCATAAGCTCAAAAGTACCGCTATAACCCGCCTGCGAATGTAATTCTAGTTCGCCACTGCTGACTCGGTTCAGTGGTGTGGTGACTTCGAAAAAACCCAGACTCAGCAAGACTTGTTTGATCGACAGAAAACACCATATTTCGTATATTTTGCTCACTGGCTTCATCGAAATGGATGCACCACTACCTAATGTTTCTAGGTGTAACGACAACAGATGCCAAATCCGGTAGACCTGTGCATACCCATCTTTTCGTTGCAGCACCAACGATTCATTGCTCATGCGGGTGAACACACCCACGGCTTTAAACAATGGATGATCGCGGTGTTTTTCCAACGGTTTACGCCACTCGCTCAATCGTCTAAAAAATGTCTCAGACAGTCTTGGTGATGTCATTGATTGGTTGTAACTGTGGGCCGACTTGAAAAATCGGGTCAGTTTGTCTAGTGTGGTGGCGAGCACCATTTTAACAAAGCGGTTTTCGGGCGTATCGACGTCCAAGTGTTTTTGGATCATTTGAAAACGCTTGTCTGCACCACCACTTTGCTGTGCGGTGCGAATTTGTTCTTCGCGCTTTGGTGGAATTTTTCCTTTAAATTGTTCAGCTCTGACGCTGCGCTTGACTGGCTGCAAGCGATTGTGGGGCGAATTAAGGATTCGATTTATCGACCACTGCAAAGAATCCCTCAACGATTCAAACTGGGCCAGCCACAACAGGCCAAAATGCGATTCCTGCACACCAGAACGCTGAAATTGCTGTTCAGTCTTTTCGGCCAACGCAAAACGCCACAGAGGGTAAAGTTCGTCAATGTCCAGATACATACGGTCCAAATCGGTGGTCATATCCATCTTGGTCGGCCACACCTCAAAAGACAAAGTCAGTTCGCAGGTTTTGCCCCCGGCAAGATAGCGAATTGGCAGCCGCAGCCAGCCAATCAGGTTATTCATGTTGAATTGCCCAGCTAGGCGATGAACGCCGTAACGGCTATCGAAGTAAAAGGCTTCGTTAATATTTTGCAGCTTGTGCAACACTTCTAGTCCAGTTTGATGTTCTGTAAACACCCATTCAAAACGATAATTAGTGTTCTCAAAAAACAGCAATTGCGACAATGCCAGTGTTTGATGTGACTCCCCCAAAGGGCAGTAAGCCAGACCCATCTCTGCCATTTCTTCGACTTTGAGCGCAGTAGACAAATCAACCGAAGACATCGGTAATGTTTTACCCCTGAGCTTTAAGGTTTGACGTAATTGCTTTTGGCTTTTTGCTACGCCATTAGAAAAAACCCTCAATTCCCAATCGGGTGTTTTAATCAGCAGAATTTCTATCATGGCCAAAAGCTCGTAAATCGGTTGTGCGTGAGTTGTTTTTTCATCCATGCCAGCTTGGCTTTGCTGCGACAGTCAGTTTTGGGGGCTTCGGTGGTGTTTTCATAAGCCAGCAACAGTTCTATTCTTTGCCGATTCCAAATAAGAGACAATAATCCTTCGAGACAATTTTCTAACGCTGTCAGCAGTGAATCTCCAGGCATCATTTCGTTACTCGAAACGCTTAACGTTTCGAGATCACCACTGATCCTCGGTAACACCTTACACATCAAAAAATCGTCCCATACAGCCTGTAATTCGTAATCATCTTCCGGTTCGAAACACACCACCGATATCAACAGTTCGTTCAATGGCCGATACGCCAATTCGAACGGTGTTTGGTGCAATACCCGATTAACACAGATGAGAAAATCAATACTTTTTGCACCATCGGGATCAGCCTTAATTTTACTAAGGTCAGTCTTTTTGATTTGTGATAATTTGGGAAAATCCAGCGATTTTGATTTATAGGTCGGGTCAAAAAAGTCTTTAAAGCGGCTGGGGAAAAATGACCCAAAATCTAGGGTCAAGGCTCTGTCGATCACTTTACGGGAAAACCCGTGAGTCGTTTCGTCCATGTTAACTGTACCGGCGACAATCAGGTTAAAAGGCAGCGATATGCCGTTTTGAATAAAGTACAACCACAAACTTTCGTATTTTGGCTGATTCAAATTCAGTGTTTCTCTGAGTTTAATGGTGCTGCGGGCATTAAGCTGATTAAAAATCAGCGGTTTGAGCAATGCTTCACATTGGTAAACTGGCGCACCTTGGGCCAATTCATCTGCGCTGGCCCAATGCCGGGTTTCAAGAACAGACAGGTAGTCGGCAAAATACTGCTCAACCGGGGCTAGGTTCATCTCGTCAAGGCATAACCAATAAGGTCTGACGCCATCAAACGGTTCAGCTTCACCCCAGCCCAGTTTTCCTTTGTCAAATGTCAGTCCATTGTCTGCGATCTCCTGCCACGCACTGACAATAAACCGCAGTACATCGGTGACCACATATTCGGCTTCTTTGCCCAACCTTGAAACATAACCGAGCAGGTCTGAGGGATCATGCCAATCAGGCCTGACTGAAACCAATGCGTAGGTTTGTGTGAGGCTGCCACTCAATTGCGCCTGCTCTCGTACAAATCGGGTTTTACCGGTACCAGAGAGCCCGGCCAACAAAATGAAAGGTTTCGGCAAATCGACCGACTCGACATCATCGTTGCTGACGGTAGTTCTGACTTTTCGCACCGAATAATCCCGAGCCTGCTGGTACAGTGCCAGCAACTCTTGTAAATCCTGCTGCAATACCGCTTCTTTAGGTAGCTGATCACCAGGGTAATAACGGGCGATAATATTGGCTTGTTGAGCCTTAGTGCTGTTTTCCTGATTGGCGACCAGATTGATGTCATCCTGACCCCATTTATACAGGTCCGGCACTTTGTCTCGCAACCAATTTGCTGTTTGGCAAAAGTCCTTGTCACCTATGCCTGCACTAAGAGACAAATAAACCCCACTGCCATCGGCCTTGAACAGGTAGG
>JABSOG010000225.1 GCA_013216025.1 Algicola sp.
CGATAGCTCCAGCAGACGAGTTGTCTCAACGGCTGGTGGATACCGGTGTTCACCAGCAGCAGGTGCCATCCCGGCGCACCCGCAGTGTCGACCAAGGGTTGATTAGTGCCACAGTGCAACAACCGATGTCTAATGAAACGCCCGCAGAAGTGTTTGAGCGACTGCCCGGATCTTTAACTGGTCTGCCATTGCCCGAAGCGTTAATGGTTGATCATCAGGGTAACTTGGTGGTCAATCAGCTGATCCGAAATTTGTTCGATTTTTATCTGACCGCCATCGGTGAAGAATCTCTTGAGCTGATTATTGAGCGTATCAAACATCAACTGGCAGCACAGTTGACCGGGTCGGCGCTGGCACAGTCAGTGGCGATTTTGACTGGTTATTTGCAGTACCGTAATAACCTCGCACACATCCTCAATGATCAACCTGCTGCCTTGGCTGACATTCCATCGATGGACTCTTTGTCACTGGGCTCTTTGTCAATGGACAACCTCAGACAACTGAAACAGCAAATTGCAGATTCACGATATCAGTTTCTTGATGTTCAGGTGATCGAAGCCTTTTTTGCTGAGCAGGACCAATATGACGAGTATATGCTGGCGCAAAACGGGATAGCACGGGATAGTCAACTGACGCCCAAACTCAGAGCGCTGGCACTGGATGAGCTGACACAACAGGCTCCCGACTGGTTGCGAAAACAACAACAGGCGGCTAATCAGTTGAGTCACTTTCATCAACAACAGCAGTTGTTACTGGCCCACCAAGGCAGTGCCGCAGATATTCAGCGGTTGCGTGAGCATACGTTTGGTATTGAAGCGGCGGACAGGCTTGTCCGGTTAGCCGAAAAACGGCAGCTTTGGCATACAAGGTGAAGCAATATCACCAGCAGCTGGCGATGCTGCGCGGCAATGGCAGCCCTGATGATGCAATCAGGCAACACCAAATCTCGCAACTGCGACAACAGTATTTTAGTGGCAGTGAATTGGTCAGAATTGATGCCATTGATCGGCAATAATTAAGAACAAGGGGTCAGAGGCGTTGAAAGGTCAATAACCCCAATAAAATCAATTGGTTAAAATCAAGGGGCCAGAGAAGTGCACGGATGTAGCAAGTTAGGACTGTACGGGCGCTGTTGTCGGATGCTGAATAAATACATGACATCTATGTGTATTGATTTCATTCACCTCTGGCCCCTTGAAATTAAGTTGTTGATTTTAATTATGAAATTCGTATTTCAACGTCTCTGACCCCTGGATTAACGTCTCTGACCCCTGGATTAAGTCGAAACGCATAACAACCATAGGCGGCAAATCGAACCAGAATAAAAGCAACGTCAGGAATGGAGAAGAACTGCTCCAATATAGCGCTGGTTGTGGTAGGTGAGGCCAGCTGTGCATTGACTATTTCTTCTGCTTTGTTGTACGCTCTAAGCACAAAAACATCGGTCAGGTAATTTGATTCTGAGTTGTTCGGCAGGGGAAATATTGTTAAGTCTGGTGGTGTTGACGACTCATGGGCCAGCACAAAAATTGGACCATATTCTTTATAAGGGCCAGGTTGGGTGAATGGGCAATAACTGGCCAGAATGAGTGCTTCGCCAGGTAATGCTCGCCTGAGTACATCGCGGCAAGGTTCGCCGCCTTGCGCTATCATGGTTTGAACGGGTTGGTTTTGGTCGTCAAGTCCTGCATTTCTGACTTTCATTAAAAAATCGGTTCGAACGGGGATGATTGCTGCCATGGTCTTGCCTTGTCGATTGAGAAATTGATAGCAGTTTACGGTTATCAAATTGCAGGAGCGATCCGTTTCTTGCACTCTTTGCCTAAGACCTTGTAAAGCACTTCGTAAAACACCCTGCAAAGCACTTTGCCTAACACCTTTTAAAGCACTGGGAAAAACTATGCCAGCCAAGCAAAACAGCGATGAACGAGTGTTACAAATCGCCCAGTATATTGAAGATCATGCCGATGAGGTGTTGAATTTGGATAGTCTGGCCGAACAAGCGGCCATCAGCCCTTTTTATTTGCAGCGCAAGTTTAAGGCATTGTTTGGTGTGTCGCCCAAAGCTTTGCAAAATGCAGTACGTATTCAACGACTCAAACAATCACTCCGCCAAGGAGATGACATATCCGGGGCCATTTATGAGGCGGGTTTTGGCTCTGCCAGCCGGGTTTATGAACAGGTGAATCAAAAACTGGGTATGACGCTTTCGTCGTATAAAGAAGGCGGTAAAAATGAAAACATCGCCTTTGCGCTCAGAAAAACCGTGTTTGGTCACATGATAATGGCTGCGACAGACCGTGGCGTTTGCTTCGTTCACTTTGCCGACAACTTTGCCGATTTACTCCGCGCTTTGTCTGTTGAATTTGCCAACGCCGAGTTGTCACCAACATCCGCTGATATGGCGGATGAACTGGACAAGTGGATAGAGGCTTTGGAACACCATTTGGCGGGCAATGGACCCAAACCACAGGTACCGCTGCACCTGCACGGCACCGCGTTTCAGTTAAGCGTTTGGCAGTTTTTGATGAGCGTAAAAGAAGGGCAAAAAGTTGCTTACAAGGATGTCGCCAAAGGCATTGAAGCACCAAAATCTTTTCGGGCGGTTGCCAATGCCTGTGGGGCGAATAACATTGCGGTGTTGATCCCCTGTCATCGGGTATTGCGGGGCAATGGTGAGTTGGGTGGTTATCGATGGGGCGTTGATCGAAAAGCGCAATTGCTGGCCATGGAAGAGGGGAGGGAGAGTTGATTGTTGGCGCTCGTAAGTATCGTTTGTACGTTTTATTTTCACTTTGTGAACAAGCACACAGTTTTGTTGTCTTGTCTTGGATACAGTAGATCCATCAGATTAACAGCAAATGTGGGGAAAACCTGATGACAAACGAACAGCAAAGATTAATAGACTACTACATCGGCTTAAATACTGAGCCTGAGGAAGAATACGTGGCGGGGCCAAGAAAAGGGCGCTGTCCAAACCTGCAAATGAATTGTGCTTCGAGCTGCTGGAAGTTTTATAACCCAGACGTTGACGCCACTTGGGATTTCTTTTGGATGCTGGTGTTTTTTGACAACCCGGTTGGCGAACCATCATTGCAAATGAGTAATCGTATTCCGCTGGATAATGGTGAGTTTATTGTGACGCTAACGCCAGTTGATTCGCAGGCTGTTAAAGCAAACAGTGACCTTACACGATTGAGAATAACCCAGAGCAATTTTTCGGTGGTGAGAATGACATTGCCCAAAGTTGAGTTTTTTCATCAACAGATAATGCGATTGGCACAGGATAAACCTTCAACATTTATCCGCTTGAATGCTAACTGGCAGTTACTCGAAGCTAAAACGGTGGGGTTTGAACAATTGCCTTCGTTGTCGCTTCAGACAACTGTTCAGTTGGTGTGAATGCCGTTATTTCTTACCCTGTTTTTTTACACTGGGCCGTCAAATAAGCCTGAAACATTGCAGCGGTTTGAGCGATAAACATGCGTTGGTTCATTTCAAAGCTCACGGCTGGTGGTGAGTCTGGGAAAATAATCCAATCGGCAGCCAACACCGACAGGGTGTAACCCAGGTATTCAAAAGCGCTGTGCAATGCATCTTGATCGTATTCACTGGTGCAATCAATCCACGATTCAAGCAATTGTTTATAGAGCGACAATTCCTGCTTTTTGCCGTCAATTTGCTGTGGATGTAAGCGACCGTATAACAGCGTGGTTCTGAAAATATGCTGATCTTGGTGGTGATACCACAAGGTGGCCTGGATCAACTGCTCAACCCGGCTGTTCAAATCACCTTTCCAATTCTTTTCAATCAAGGTTTGAAACCAATTGAAATATTCATATTTGGCGACTTTGTACAAATAGGGCAGTAATTCTTCTTTACTCTTGAATCGACGGTAAAAATTGCCCACCGAAACCCCAGCTCGACTACAGATGTCAGTCACTTTGATCTGCTCAAAATAATCATCAATCAATAAGTCATCCAGTGCTTTGAGTAACTTTTCTAGGGTTTCTTTACTGCGAACCTGTTTAGGTGGATTGTCGGTGAAATAGCGGGTATAAGGCATAAGGAGTATTCCGCAAAGGCGAACGGGTACTATTAAATTTAAACCACAATCGCCCAAAATGCGAACTGTGGTTAGCATTATTTTTGTTGTTCTGCTGTTTTTTCTACCATATGTTCGACACGCTCCATATCCTCAATCACATGGGTGAGCACATCTCTCAGTTTTTTTACGCCAGCCGGGCCCATTTTGATTTGCATGCCAATTTCTTGGTCATTGTGGTGGCCGTGCAACACAAACTTCACATGGCCGCCATCATCAACCAACGCGGCGGTGGTAGCATGGGAGCTAAAGCTGACTTCGCCACAGCGACTGATGTAAGCCTCTATGTTGCCATATTCTTTAACGGTTTGTTCGCCGGTAACAAAGTGGGTCAGTTTATGCCAAATACCGTGGTGATCACCCATTTTCTCAATCGAATCGCTGGGCACTTTAACGTAAGGAAATCTGGCGGCGACGTGTTCAAGTTCTTCGCGAATCTCAACGACACGTTCAGGGTAGGCATTTCTGTCGACAGACTCCAACGCTTCCATTAACTCAAAATAAGTGTACTGGCTAAAATCAGGTTTCATTCATGCGTTCTCAACAGGTGGCGTTTATTTCACTATAGCCTAGCATTCGACAACGTACGCCATGGTGCCCGCGCTTGGTTGGTGCAAAAGGGTGATTGAGCTCTTGTTCATTCATGCCATACCCCATCTATGAACGAAAAAAGGCCAACGATATTGCTATCGTCGACCTTTGTTGGTACTGCCGGTGGTAACTAGTCACTGGCATCTAAAACAGTTGCACTTTACCTGACCACTCTTGAATATGAACGTTCACAAGTTAGGGTTGATTTCGTTAAAAATAAAGTCCCAAGTCGCAGTTAAGTTCGGTGTAACTGTGTACGCTTCGAATAATAAATCAGGCGGCGTTTGAAAACCGTGACTCAGTTCACGTAATTGAATAATAACAAGAAAATGGCACTTTTGATGGTCAAAACTGTGACCGTGCTCACAATTGTGGTGCCAAATGAGCGTTTGATGACGCCACTGGCGTTTATCCTGAACCTACGCTGAACTTCGAGAAGATCAGTGCGCAGGGCATAATTAACTGGTCTAGTTTTAGCCAGTAAAACGACCGGTTAATTAATGGATTTGGTATTATTTCAGCAGGTTCAAATCAATCGCATCAGCCATCACTTGGTAACCCGCTGCGTTAGGATGCGAGTTATCACCGATTTGCAAATCAGCTCGAATGCTCAAAGGGTCTGTAGGGTCTTGCAACACAAGGTCAAAATCTACATAACCGTCAAATGCGCCGCTGGTGCGGATCCATTGATTGACCAGCTGACGTTTCTCATCGCCTAGCTCGCTATAGAAAGATGAACCTTTATAAGGCAAGAATGTACCACCAATGATCTTGATGTTACGACTGTGCGCTTTGACGATCATCTGTTTCAAACCCGCAATCAGTTGAGCGGCAGTGACGTGATCAAAAGTATCATCCCCAGGAAGCCGGTCGGCGATTTCAGGCAACCCGATATCATTGTTGCCATTGCTCAATATAATATGAGTGACACCTGATTGCGCCAATATGTCTTTTTCCATTCTAGCCATCATGCTAGGTCCAAAATAGCTAGCACCAGCAAGCAAACGGTTACCAGAGATGGCGGCGTTAACCACACTGGATTTTTTAAACTCTGGCGTGGCAAGTAAACGTCGCGCCAAGTTACTCGGATAATTGTTTGAAGCATCCATATCGGAGCCGTAACCATCGGTCGTCGACGCGCCTACAATGACTATTGTTCGGGTTTCACGCTTAGCCAAAACATCAACACCCGAAGTGAAGTAGGAGACGTCCACTTCAGTATGTGCGGGCATCAGTTCGCTGTTGGTGGCATCGCCCGAGACTGAAATATATGAGGTTTTGTTGGAGACATCGTCAATGGTTGGCAAAACTGGGCCGGCAGTAATAAACAAATTAATGGCCAAGTCACTGTCATTGGCAACATTTAAGCTTACCGGATCAGTGAAGATATCGGTTCCCATTGGAATAATAATGGATGATTCACCACCAAAAGTCAGCGTTTTGATTGTCCCTGCGACAATCGTTGAATCAGTCTCCCTAACACCGACGCTGGCTGCGTCAATGGTTAAAGGTTTATCGCCAAAAGCATTGGAGATACGCACACGAATTTTATCACCACCCAGACTCAAATGTACAATTGAGCGAACCGTTTGATTAAGTATTGGCACGGCAACAAAAGGCGGCCGGAGGATTTGTGAACCTTGTGGGCTGAACGCAAAACTGGCGGCCCACTTTTTGTCTTGTGCGACATTTGGCTCAGCAAAGGCTGACATAGAAACTGCAGTAGTCAGCAATAGTGCTGAAACGGTTTGTGTGGCTTTTTTCAAATTTAAACGCATAACTAACATCCTTTAATAATCTGTGACTGAATACATTTATGTTCTAGCTTCATGCGACCCTTTCATTCGCGATGACTATCACACTTCAGTAGTGTGATTTTCACCGATAAAGCCCATTACCTTGACCGTTGTCGAGCAAAAGGTAAATGCAGAAAAAATGATTGAACTTACGTTAGCAAAAGGGCAACAAGTGGCGGAGTATACAAAAGTAGAACTAGATAATCAACAAGAAATGGGTATTTTTCAACATGCCGACAGTGGTCAAGCATTCTAAATTTATAGATTTTTATTTGATCAGTGCTCTTTTATGGTGGCGATTTGGGAAGTGAAGTTATATACTGCCCGCGCTTTGTCGAAGGGCTTGTTTTGCTGCCGATAAACATAAAGCGAACCCTAGCGGTTTTGTGGTTACAGAATCACCAATCTCTTGATTGACTCTGGTGCAAATGGAAATCTGGTAATGAAAGAAAGCGTGGTCAAAACGAATATTTTTAAAACATTGTTGGCAATGTTTAAGCCCTCTGTTGCCTGCAAACAGCAATCTTCATCCAATTATTGCAAGTGGTCTAAGCGCGTGGACAAACAGCAGGATGAAACACAAGCCTGACTAATTAAGGGGTCTGTACTTGACCCCTATTTCCCCTGACATCCTTCTTTTGGGTCAATGTCATTCTCTGAACAACTCGCCCCAAATGCTCACCGTAGTTTTCTAGCGAATGCGCCCGGCTGGCAGCATTAAGCGAAGTAGGACCGTGAACAAAGTGAGGTGCGGCAATCTCCATGTTCATATAACCGAATACCTCGTTGGCCATGGTGGTGATTTTGTCTAAATAATATTGGCATTCGGCCTCGTTGGCAGCGCCGCCAGTGGTGACCGACAGCATCAGTTGTTTGCCTGTCAATTGTTTAGCTGGACCATAGGCAAAACCATAGGCGCAAACGCGCTCAATCCAGCCTTTTAATATTGCTGGGAAGCTGCCCCACCAAATGGGAAATTGCAGTATAACCAAGTCAGCTTGTCTCAGTTTTTGTTGTTCGATGGCGATTTGTGGGCAAAACAATTGATGCTCAAGCGCGTGCAGCTGCTTTTGTGCCAACGTGCCTTTAAAGTCTGCGGGCAGGGTTGGGTAGTCGTGTGGGCCCATGCGGGCATCAAAGTCCATTTGGTGTAAGTCGCTGGCTGTTACCTGCCACTCGTGTTGTGTAAGTGTCTTATGAGCTTGACGAGTCAGGGCAAAATTAAATGAGTTTGTGTCTGGGTGAGCTGTGATAACAAGGGCTTTGTGCATAATATTTCCATCGGTTGCTTGATGGGATTAGGTTACGGACAAAGCAGGATTAAAGCGAATGAGTTGTTTTATGTACCATGAGCCATATTCATATGTCTCTTATCGTCGAAATGTCGAACCACCGAAGTGTCGGACCATCTGAAACTCACGTCCATCGGCAATTGCTCCTTGCATTGCTCTAATAAGCACTTCCATGTGCAAATGTGAGATTGCAGGAAACCGCTACGTTCCCTGTCAATATGCTCCCGCATTGTCAGGATTAGTCCATCCATGGACGTCAGCACAAGTGGATCTTCGCTTACTTTTTTTCAACATGGATGTTGTATATGCCGTAATTGCACGACTAAATGGATTTAGGAGGTAGAGCAACGCAGGATGCCAAAGCCGAGGAGCAAATTATGGTCAATAAATTGAAAAGGCAGTACATCCGTGTACTGCCAAGACAAGAGCCGATCAAGACAGCAATCCAATCAGCCAGTTTTTGACGATTCGGATGTTGCTGTCATGCTGGCGTCTTTTGTGCCAGCAAAAGTAAAAACCATCGTCGCCGATACTAAACGGCGATTGTGCCAGTTTGACCAGTGCGCCAGAGGCCAGTTCGTTGACAATCAATGACTCACCGAGCAAAGCGACTCCCTGATTACCCAGCACAGCTTGGAGCATCAGCAGTGTATGGCCAAAAATTAGGCTGTTACGCTTGGTGGACTTGGGCTGCTGATGAGAAAACCAGCCATCCCAACTGTTTACGCCTTGTAAATCAATCAACCGGGTTTGTTCTGGCCAATGCTGTGCACTCATGCCTTGGAGCAGTTCGGCTACTGGTGGGCTGGCTACCGGAAAGTAACGTTCTATTTTTAGTGCTTCACACTCGTAGGCCACATGTTTAAAAGGCTCGTTGGTGAGAATAATGTCTAAGTCTAAAGTGGCCAGATTGTCTCCACAGGTCAACATGCGCAAACGCAAGTCTAACTGCGGCTGACGTTTGTTGAGGTCGCTTAGTTCTGGGGTTAATCGGTGAACCGCAAAGGCACTGGATACACCAAATTGTAATGCGTCTTCTTGAGTGCCGGTGAGCATTTTCGCGCCAGATATTATTTGATCAAAGGCTGGGTTGACCGCTGAAGCAAAGGTTTTTCCCTCTTCGGTCAGTTGCAGGTGATTACCTTCACGGTAAAATAGTTTATGGCCAAGAAATTGCTCAAGATTTTTGATTTGATGGCTCACAGCGCTTTGGGTGATAAACAATTCTTCGGCGGCCCGGCTGAAGTTTTTACAGCGTGATGCTGCACAAAAGGCTAATAAGGATTTGAGTGGGGGTAATTGTTTAAACATTGTTATTATTATCTCAGCTGTTATCGCAAGCATGAATCTATTTCATTATTATGACAACATTGTGATTAATTTCCAGCCTTGTTTTGTGTCTAATGCATCAATTGAATAATCTGGTACATCACTTACTCGTATTCATTTATCTTATTGCACACTATTTGCACGCTTGCTGACATTTTCTTGCACAATTGGCGCCTAGTATGAAAAGTATCCCGGAGGTTTTAGGCCGGGACCGACTTGGACTCAAAGCATATAAGTGGTAAATAATATGAAAGCAAAACTATCAAAGCAATTATTATTATCCGGTCTTTTAGCTTTAGCCTGTGGTAACACCACAGCAGTTATGGCGGCCGATGTCTCTGCCAAGGATTTATCTGAGGCAATTTCGAAATCTTTCAACGCACCCTTAATAAACTCACCCTTAATTAACGCTAATAACGATCAAATTAGCGACAGAGGCGGTCGACGCCCACCGGGCGGTGGTAATGGCGGCGGCAACCGACCACCGGGCGGTGGTAATGACGACGGTAATCCACCACCGGGCGGTGGCAATGGCGGCGGCAATGCACCACCGGGCGGCGGCGGTAATGGTGGCGGTAATCCACCTCCGGGCGGTAATGGTGGTGGTAATCCTCCACCGGGTGGCGGCGGTGGTGGTGGTAATCCTCCACCACAGGGCGATGTGAATGCCCAGTTAAGGAATATCATCGATCAGCGTGATCTTAATGTGGATCCAACCGCAAACCGTAACCTGCCCGATATTAACGATATTATGGCGCAGTTAGGCAAATCTTTGTTTTTCGCTAAAAACCTCGGCGGTCAAAATGATGCGTCTTGTGCTTCGTGTCACCATCCAACCCTTGGCGGTGGCGACAACCTGTCTTTGCCGGTTGGTGTTGATGCGGTAAACAGCAACGATGTCGCCAGTCCTGATTTACTCGGACACGGTCGCTTCCACGACAACAACAATGGCAACCGTCCAGTCATTGGTCGTAACTCACCAACGGTGTTTAACATTGGTTTAATCGACAGAGGTTTGTTTTGGGACAGCCGTGTTGAAGCCATTAACCCCACACCGGGCAGCAACGGTACTGCTGATGCTATCGTTACACCAGATTCGATAGTGAATGCTAATGGTCGCCGACAGCCAGATCAAAACCTGCCACAAGGGACCAGTTTGCCAGCAGCACAGGCTCGTTTTCCTGTGACCTCAAACAATGAAATGCGCGGTCAGTTTGCCGCAGGCGATGACAATCAATCTTTACGAGCGCAATTGTCTGCTCGCTTTGACAACTCCGACAGCGATTACAACACTGGCTGGCCGGTACTGTTTAATCAGGCTTACCCAGATGGCGAAATCAATTTCAATCGTATCGCCGATGCCATTGGTGAGTACGAGCGTTCGATGACGTTTATTAACAACCCATGGACTGCTTACCTGCGTGGTGATGACACTGCAATGACCGACCAGCAAAAGTCGGGCGCGGTATTATTCTTTACCCCTCGTAACCGAGGTGGCGGTGGTTGCGCAGGCTGTCACAACGGACCCACATTCTCGGATGGTCGCCATCATTTGACTGCCTTTCCACAGATTGGCCCGGGTGCGGGTGATGACAGTGGCGCTGGCGTGAACGACGACTTTGG
>JABSOG010000226.1 GCA_013216025.1 Algicola sp.
AACAACATGTCGCCCAGCGAACGTTTGACGCACCATAAAAAGCACTCCCTGCCAGTGATGGAAGAAATTCGCTTATGGGGTAACACCCATCTGAAAGATGAAACCGTGGAAGAAAATTCAGGGCTGGGCAAGGCGATCAAATACTTCGACAATCACTTTAACGGATTAACCTGTTTCTGTCGGGTAGAAGGTGCAATGGTGGACAACAACTTGATGGAAGCGATGCTCAAACTGATTGTTCGCAACCGCAAAAACGCAGGTTTTTTCAAGACCGGCTCGGGCGCAGCGATAGGAGATGTGATCACTTCATTGATAGCCACAGCGACCGAAGCCAGTGCCAATCCTGTTGATTATTTCAATGTGTTGCAGCGCAATGCTGACGATGTCAAAGCCCACCCGGAAAAATACCTGCCCTGGAATTATCAGGCGACTGCCTGAACTCAAATGACCCCAAATCTGTGATGACTTTGGCCAACAGCCAAGGTCACGCTATGCTTTCGTAAACTCACAACCGATATGTTGTCACTGGTTAGCGGTGGTGTCGGCCCTGGGATTATTCTAGTCCCCCCAAAGCTTCCAACTGGACAGTGTCCTAACCCTGATCTTGGCAAGGTATAAAATTAATTCTGAACATGCTCACCGAGCGTAAAGAATAACCAAGGCTCCTAGGAGCCTTTTTGTTATGGGCAACACAGTAACACTGAGGCCAGTCCATCAGCCCATTGACCGAGAATTTCGCTACAGATTCCAATAATCAGTAACTAACAGCCCTCAAATAGCAATAATTGCCGGAGACTTTCAATCTACTGTCTGTATACAGCCGTACCGGCTTCGACTGCGTTTTGGCAGCCATGATAAACGAAATCATATGAGTGTCTTCGGCCCTGATGCCTACACTTTTGGTGTTACAAACATCTGTCTCGGACCAAACAACATCAGAGGTAAATATAACTTGCACAGCCCCAGCCCAAGCGGGGTAAAAGGATTCACTCTTGGAAAAAAAAACCAAGTTTGAAATGTCATAACTTTGGGTGGTATAAACATTGTTGGCAAATGCAGTAGATGACATCAGCATCAGCGAGAATAGTAATAATTTTTTCATGATTTAACAATTTCCCTTTTTACAATAAATATTAATGGTGCAACTAAGCGCCGCAATTTTATGACTTTATCACAAAACAAGCAAGTGGACGGCCCATCTGTACCCATGGATGGAGAAACTACACGATACACTAAGGACAATCACTGTAATATTGTTTGATAGTCGACCCCTGCATTCCGGCCAAAATGTAAACCTTTATGTTGAACCCAAATTCAGGGGCTGCCATAACACAGCAAAAAAAATTAGGAAATTAGGGGTCGAAATTAGGGGTCAAGTAGCTTGCTTCACAATACTATTTTGTTCAGGGTTTATTATCTATCTAAACTCACCTAGAAGTAGTCGGTATTTGTTTGATTAGACGAATAAAATTCGATTTACCGAAAGTATTATGAAAACAAGTGACTAGACCCCTTTTTGTGCTTGAGGCAATCCCTATCTCGCTTTGGCGGCGAAAGCGAGCTGGTGTTAGTGGCAAGGTATCAACTGAGCTGAAAAACCTGGGGCCAAGTTGTTTGATTAACATAGCCCCTGCTCCCAGCCCCTTTTTACCCCCCTCCTATAAACACCTCCCAACTAAATGGGTCAAGGCTGTAGCGGACAATATCGAAGATGCCGTCCAGATCCGCTGGATCCAATACGACAGAATTTCGTGTAAACTCATCAGTAGTCATAAATAACCTCTTCATTTGTTTGTTAGGTTGTTTTGATTAGCCGGTCTCGGGTGTACGTTGGCACCAAGGAGAAAAGAAAGATTTCAAATGACAATCGCTTATTTGATAGAGCGAATGATGATTACAAGTACGATAGTGATGCTCAACTTGGCGACAAAATTACCGAGCTGTCAGGACGAGTAGGTTCAAGAAGCGAATACTTGGAGCTTTTTGTACCTACGCAGTAGAGGAATGGATGCCGACAGGACACACAGGGAAGCTTTGTGCGCATTGCTGACGTTAGCGTAAGAAATTATCAATACCTTTTCTAAAACGTTATTATCTATCTTATTAATAATATGTATGCTTACAAGGCACACTGATCATGAAACAATATTCGAAACTATTTTTGGTCACTTTTTTATGTGTATCAATTTCTGGTTGTGCCAGATTGACTACACAAGAAAAGGTTTCTTGGGATAACGCTTATGATAGCTCAACAAAAGAGAGATTCATTCCTGTTGAACTTTTTACGGGACTAGAATGGGATGGGAAACATGAATTGATACTAAAAGAGGTTTCTACCACTGCCTGTGCCTCTGTCAGTGGAAGGCAAAGACCATGCGACAATATTTACGTTACGGGTCCTTTCAAAACAGCAATAAATAACACCTCCATTGAATGGGCTGGCAATGAAGTTTCCTACTATCGAAGAACATTTAGTGTCCGTGGTGGCCAGGTTGAATCTTTTTTCACCATTAATAATTCAAGAGATGGACTGGTGAGAATTTATGACAAGCGAAAAAAGTGGGGGGCCAGAACTTATAATGGATTAGGGAGTAAATTTCCACTGGGTTACTGGAAGCAAGGTGAAGTGCGCAGTTATGCCTCACGCAGACCAACAAGCATCGAAATCATAGAACTTGATGGACCGAATCATTGCCTTACTTTTCGATGGATAATTGGAGTCGGCAAGGGAAGAAATAGTGATAACAATTACACTTTTTGTCCTGATCGTGGCTTTACAAATATTCGTCACAATAATACTGTAGAACAAGTTGGCCCTAAACTGCCAGCAATAGTCGGTAGCTTAGCTCACCAGCAAGCGACGGTTAACAATGGCATTATCAAGGGTAATATCCCAATCCTAGATCGTAAATTAGGTAATGTGTGGACTAACATACATCAAGACAGTTTAAAGCAAGCGGGCATTAAACTTGGCGATACGCTGTGTGTACTGGTCAAAGAAGGCAATATCACTAAACTCAATACTAAACTGCCCTACCTCGCATCATTTGGTAAAGTTGCGGTTGGTGAGCCTCTGGTTTATGTTAACAGTCTGTTAAATGTATCGTTCGCCCTTAATCACGCTAATTTTTCAGCGAAACATCATATTGCCGCTGGTGCCCAATGGAGTGCACAAATAGAACAATGTAATTAAGATAGCATGGCGCCGTCGTTCGCGGCTGCGCCATCAACTGCTAGCGGTATAAGTATAATAAACACCAAGTTTATTATTTGAGTTTAGATCCTTTAACGAACTAATTTGATTTGTGAAATATGGCAATATGCCGTTGGTGAATGAGGCCATACAGAGTCTGAGTCACCATAAAAGATAATATTTCCTTGTGCGTGAAATGCAGCCAATGCCATGCTAAAATTGCTATCAAAACCAGCATCTTCCTTTTTTAACCAAAAGCCGCCAGGACAAGCTGAATGAGGCGCATCTACAGTGATTAAAATATCGCCATTAGGAAAGTTAGAATAAGAATTAATTTCACTAATCTTTGTTGCACTGGTATTTACACTAGCTGAGTAAGAACCGAAACTTATTGAAAGAAAGGCCAACAACAACCCATATTTAATTTTTGACATTTTATTCTCCTATGTTGATTAAAATATAACATTTCCATAATTGGCCACAAAGTCTGCGGCATTTACTCAAAAACAGCTAATTCAGATAGACATTTTGGATTAAATCTTTGAGTCATAGTAATCGAATGGAACGGGAAATACCAAGGACAGTGGATGCCATTAGTATCCTTTAAATGTGACTGCCCTTGGTGATCCGTTCCAGTCTGCGAGCTAAGTGCTTGGTGAACTAAGTCACTTCGCCGAGATCGATATTCCCACCGCTTTTGTGCTATTATCTCGCCGCAATTAAATTGAGTCAAAGATTATATAGGGAACAAAAATGAAAAGAATATTGATGTGTTTTATCTTGGTTGGTTTATCGAGCCCCTCATTGGCTGACACCTGGTTCAAAGATATTGGTGCAAAATATAACCGTATCGAACAAGAAGCAAATGGTACTATTTGGTTAATGCGTCCGATGAGCAACTTGGCGCCTTTAAATATTGAAGGTTGTAATTTTACTCAGGTAAAGCTAATTCCTCCAGCGGGTCGTGAAAGTGCCTATTTGTCAATGGTGATGGCTGCAATCACTTCTAAAGGTGCGTTAACTGTTTGGGGTAATTGCAGCACTAATAGTACTGTGATAGCAACTCGGCTTACTGTTGAACTGTAATTCGGTTGAACCTGTCCTTTTAAAGTAAGTGCAGCTAACTGACAAACCTGATTGTTCAAGTATGAAAAGGGGCAAATCATTTGACCCCTTGCATTTTTTAGGCGCGCCTTATTGCTTGGTTTTCTTTTTAAAACGAATCGCAAAACGATCTTGTGAACCGGCAAATTCTCCCCACGGTTTGGTGTGATCATCTTGGTTATTTCTTAGTACGTCACTGGTGCCATCCACAACAAACCCAGCTTTTTCTAAATCAGCAATCACCAAGTTTTCACCAATACGATGCAATTTTTTAGTGCTTGTCAGTCCAGAATCAGCATCAGCTGCATTATCCAGAATAACCAGTACACCCTCAGGTTTTAGGTATGAATAAAGTGTCTTTAAGATACTTTGATCCATTTCAGCGTTGAGATAGGTATCATGCAAAATAAAGAATACGATAACGGCGTCTAATTCATTCTTACCAATGTGGTTTTCGGTAAAAACATCCCTCAATTCAAACAAAGTATGATCACGCAATGTAATAATATTTGGTAATCGACCGCCTTCAACTCTTTTGGCATTAAATAAACGATGAGCAAGCACCTTTCCTGACTTACCGACAACTCTAGCCAATAACTCTGTAGTGTATCCTCCACCAGCGCCTATTTCGTATACTTTGTCTCCCGGTTTTATCTGACTGAACGGCAGTATTTTTGATGGTTTTCTGGTTTTATCTTTCTTCAAATCGGCTGCTGGTCTTTGGGCGCTAGATATTGCTGTTTTGTATACTGATGCTAAGTCAGTATTTTTTTCGGTCGATGCAGCAATAGTAGAGCTGACCAGCAAAAATGACATCAGTGATATTTTACATAAATTGGCTTTAAAATTTGAAGCGCTTAGTGACATTGGTTACCCTTTTTTTGAGTCTTGTTAGACTACACGAAAACTGCCCATACAATATAACCAATGGTGTATCAGTGCAATATGCAAATAATGTTTCCATTAATTTAAACGTTAAATCATTGAATATGCTTGTTTATCAATGGCCAATTCAAATAATGTCTCCTAGAATATCGTAAGTCTCCACACAGCCTTGCGCCATAATGGTGACACTTTCTTTTTCGCAAGGTCCGAATTAACTGACATTAAGGCATAAAAATGAGCAAAAAAACCTATTCTATGTTCGGTGCAGGTGCAGCAGGGCTTTACACTGCATGGCGATTATTGAACGGAGGCACAGACACGACAAAGTATCAATCGAAACAGCTCCACGAAGGAGATACGCTTGAACTGTATGATTGGGGCCAATATAACTTCTCAGAGAAAGATTCTGGCACCCGGGCTGCTGGCGCCCGAGTCTGCACCTGGCATTTTCAGGACGACAAAAACAAATCTTATGTGGAATTAGGTGGCATGCGTTATTTCCATTGGGATGGTAGCCTTTATTCGGATGGTCCCGGAAAGGGGCTTGGCAATCGAATCGTCACAACCGTCATTAATCTATTGAACCTTGAGCAATATTCAGTGCCTTTCAACGTGTCGACCAATCCTTTGTTATATCTGCGGACGAAGAACATGTATACCAATGATATCTCGTCCAGCAATCCTGCCCCCTATAATGTTGATCATTACGGGGCTAGTGCGTCACCTTATACCGGATTTGCAATAGTGAGCAGTTTAGCTGGTGTCGAACATAATACAGTGCGACAAACACGCACTCAAGTGTGTGAGTTTTATCAAACAGGTCGTATTGTCGTTGATATGCCTGAATCATCTGTTTTTAACAAAGGGGATTTGTTTAAAGATATCGGTTACTGGAACCTGATGTACGATCAGCTGGGTTCGGAAGGATACAACTATATTGCCGCAGGCAATGGCTATTCTTCCAACGTGAGTAATTCGAATGCCGCTGTTGCACTTCAAGGTGACAATGAACGTAACCCCGGTGTGGAATACAAAACCCTCACAAAGGGTTATTCAAGTATATTCAATGCATTGTTCGATAGCATTAAGCAGCTGGCAAAGGAGCAGGGCGTAAAGTTTCACTATCATCCCAACACCCGCCTTCATTCTATCCTTGAAATCGACAACAAGATTCATTATACCCTCGCAACACGCGAGAATCCCAACCAGCAATCGGCTTCAAAAGTGACAGATGCAGCCTGGTTGGCCATGCCTCGCTACTCCATTGATCTGGTCGCCGAAGCCACCCGTTATCAACCTCATCAGGGTTTAGATGTACTTAATCATAAACAAGTGCAGTTATATCTGGAAGCAGCTGTCATTCAACCCTCTTATAAGGTCGGGATGTTTTTCGACAAGCCGTGGTGGCTCAATAGCGAAACGCCTTATCCGCCGCAACTTACCACCCATGAAGTGACGCTCGATGGGTTGAAGGCGTTGGCTGAAGCAGGCTTCCCTAAAAAATATATTATCGCATTGAAAGATGATCCCAATATCCTCGAGAATGCCTATTCTTCGACCGCCAACTTCATCAAAACGGTGGAAGCCTGTATTCATGCGCGACTCACGTTTGAGCAAGAAAAACAGTTACTTACAATCACAGAACTTAATGCCATTGGACCAAGCGTAACAGACACGCCGATTCGCCAAGTTGTTTATTTTGGAAACAATGGTGCTGAAAAGTCCAAAAACGATGTGCATGGGCTGCTGGCGAGTTATGATGACGAATCTTTCACCGCATTCTGGCAAGGGCTGGAGTTAGGGCCTAAAGGCACACGAGAAACCCCTCTTTCACAAGATATGCAGCCGTTGGACGGTCCCCGTAAAGTTCCACCTGTCATGGTGAAAATGCTACGCAAACAACTGGCAACCCTGCATTTCGGACCACAGGCTGACTATAGCGTCGTGCCCGAACCCTTGGAAGCGAAATATATGGACTGGTCTTTGCCGCCTTTTAAGGCTGGATACCACGTCTATGCTCCCCACTACGATGTTGGCGATGTGCAACGAAAAATTCGTAAGCCATCTCAATTGATCAAGGGAAAAGACGCCAAAATTTTCATCGTGGGTGAAGCCTATTCTAACGACCAAGGCTGGGTGGAAGGTGCATTCTGTACGGCTGAATCGGTGTTGAATGATTTTTTTGACATTAAACCGATCATTGATGATGCGGATTATCCGTTTATCTGTCCGGCTGTTAAGTAGACGACATTTCCACTGGCTGACATGCTCAGAATAATGTCATTTTTTAGACGTTATTCTGGGCAATTTATCCCTGACGCCCGTTCAACTCGCAAAATATTAATAACATCCCTTAGTACCGCAGCGCAAGTAGAGGTGGGATCTTCTTCTTTAATCTTCATAGCAATTTCTTCATAATAATCCGCTTTAATTGAAATCCCCATTTCCCAACCATCAACTTGACCCAAAAATGAATTGGCATCCACTTCAACGGGTTTAACGCACAAGTGCCACTGTCCATTATTTTTTTGTGCTGATGCGAGTAATTTGATTCTTTTATTTCTTTGCGCAGCCTGGTTAATTTGCACCTGATCGATTTTTCGTACACCTTGAATTTCTATGTCCGAAATATTACCCGAATATCCACAAAATGATTTCATAATAATGTACAGTTTATTGGCGGTATCAAATCCATCGATATCCAAAGCAGGATCTGCTTCAGCCGCACCGACTCGCTGAGCTTCTACCACTGCCGCATCAAATTCATTGCCTTTCTCCAATTCTGCCAAAATAAAATTAGAGGTCGCATTAAAAATACCTTCTACGCTATAAAGTTCTGTTGCCAATAGATCACGTTGCATGACATTTAGAACTGGCAGTCCACCACAAACTGTCGCGCTATATGCAATTTTTCCGCCATGCGCCTTGGCCAAAGTTTGTATCTCATCAAACCCCAATACCAAAGGGGCTTTATTGGCACTAACGACTGACCATCCATTAGTCAAAGCGTCTTTAATGGCTTGTGATCCTGGATTGCCCGTGTCGAGATTGACCGGTGAGCCATCAATCAATAATTGGGCATCAACATGCTTGGCAATATCTTCAGCCTTTACAGTGGCTTTAAATCCGGCCAGATCCCGCGCTTTTTTACCTGACTCTTTTAAAGAAATAAGTTCATCATAGCTATAACCGGTATTATTTACGGCAACGCCAGAAGAATCTGCTACCCCGACAATGTCCATTTGAATGCCATATGTCTGCCCGATGGCATGACTTTTTTCTTTTAGAATTTTTAGCAATCCTATATTCACCGCACCAAGGCCTAACAATATGGTTTTTACATTTTTCATTTTCTTTCCTTCAATACACTTGGCAAACGTTGAGTTAGATGTTCTGGGTAAGCTTTAGTCGGTGTTATACCATTTTATGTCTGCAAATACATCACCCTCCTCATGCTGTTACAGTTGGCTTAGGTTTACATCTTCTAATACTCGGTCCTTTATGACGAGGTCGATGACATTTCACTGAGGGTTTTTCTTGTGCGTCATCAGTTGCAGTTTGTTTAGGTTTACACCTTTTGATACTAGTTCCTTTGTGACGAGGTCCTTTGTGATGAGGTCGAAGGCATTTCGCTGAGTTTGTTTCTCGTACGTCACCGGTTAAATTGGCGGTATCTTGAGCGCTATTGTTAGTCGAACAGCCTGTTATAACAAACATTAGCATTGTTATTATCAATTTTTTCATAATATAAATCTCATTTATCATATGGGATAAGCAATCAAAGTGCTTGTTCGATTAGTATGATAAGAGATGAGAGTTACAAATTGAAACAGTCTCTATTTGTTAGAGATACAAGTTTAAGCCCGTGGGAGAATACTGAGGACTGTCCTTGGTGATCTTGCTGTGTAAAGGTTGGGTAAGATGTTCTGGGTAAACTTTGGTCAAAGACACTGAGTCACATTTTTGCAAACGACAAAATTGTGTGATGGCGTCTACAAATGCCCCAATGACTGAATCTTGATCAAAATCGTGTTGTTTAAAATGGAGTGATTTTATCTCTAAATGGCTGTCTTTTCGATGGGCTTTACAATCCATTCGTCCAATAAATTCACCTCGGTAAAGTAGCGGCAGGCAAAAGTAACCATACTGACGTTTAGCTGCGGGTACATAACATTCAATCTGATAGTCGTATTGAAACAGTGCTTTGAGCCGTTCACGCTGAATGACACTATTGTCGAATGGCGAAAGGATCAACATGCGGCTGTTCAATCGAGAAAGCGGACGTTCGAGTGCACCACTTTCTAATAAAAATACTTCTCGACTACCCACTTGAACTTGTTCTAACGTGCCCAGTGCCAACTTTTCGTTTACCAAGGCTTTCACTGCTTTACGTAGTTCAGCATTGCGGCGCAGGTAGGTCAATCCTTTGAGTGAAACAACCCCATGGCAGCGCAACTGCTGATCGACTAGGTGCGCCGCAAATTCTGCCATGCTGGGCATTTGTGAATTGACGTGTGATGGCAGTACCCGCTCGGTTAGATCATAGGTTTTTTGAAAACCTGTACGGTCACTGACCATGAGGTCGCCTTGCATATACAGTTGTTCAAGCGCCTTCTTGGCTGGCTTCCAGTCCCACCAGCCTGCACGTTTTGTGGTGTTGGTTTCTATATCCCGAGAGCGAATCGGGCCATTGATGCGTATGCGTGCTAACAGTTCAGCCATGAGCTTGTTATCAGGATTTTTATACCAATGGGTTTGGCCACTTTTTATGGCATGTTTGTAGGGTAATGAGAAGCGAAAATCATCGATGGGTAGAAAAGCGGCAGCGTGTGTCCAATACTCGAAAATATCGCCATCGAGCAACATTTGATTGGTCATATCCGTGGTGAACTTAGGCACTCTAGAGTGAAAAACATGATGGTGTGCTCTTTCAACCACAGATATGGTGTCGATCTGTACATAACCTATGTGGTTAATCGCTTTACGTGCCCCCGGCAAACCGCTCCCAAAGGGCTGAGCTTGCAATAAACCTTGTGCAGCTAGGGCAAGGCGGCGTACACGCGCCAGTTCTTGTGGGCGCTTAATTTCAATCATGGTCAAGTCTACGCCCGCACTGGCGCCGTACTGTTACGCTCGACCAAGGTCACCGGCAGCTCGATGTAATCACTCTTGGTCCCTTCACCGGTCATCAGATCAATCAACATATTCATACAGTTGCTGCCAATGTCTTCTACCGGTTGGCGAATGGTGGTTAACGACGGGGTGCTGAACTGGGCAAAACGGATGTCATCGAAGCCGATAATCGATATATCGTTGGGTATGTGGTAACCCAGGTCTTGAATAAATGACATTGCGCCTATCGCCATTTCGTCGTTGAAACAAAATATGGCTGTTGGTCTTTGTTTGAGCATTAACAGCGCCTGTGCTGCTGTTATACCTGACTCTATCTGGTAATCGCCCACTTTGACCAATTGCGGGTCAAAGCCTATACCGGCCTCTTTTAATGCCTCGGTGTAACCGGCCAGACGTTCGA
>JABSOG010000227.1 GCA_013216025.1 Algicola sp.
TACAAATTAATATCAGCGCCGATAAAGATGGCTCAAATGTTATTCCTCACGATGGCTTTGGCGAACGGTTGCAACAAAGGTTACTCGACACCAGTTTTGAATGTTGTTTGTTGTATCTACCTGAAAGCGAAGGATTTGAACGTTTAAAGTTAAAAGATGATTTTGATTTGGATGCCGAGTTGAGCTCACCTCATGAATTGTCTGGTGGCCATCAGGGCAGTATTGCGTTGTACAAAGATGTCGGCAAACACAATCAGCCAATGGGGCTGATCCCGCTGGTGTTAGATCATAATCAACAACCCATAGCGACCACTCAAGATTGGCACAGTCTGTCGCGCATCGAACATCGGCTTGGTGCATCGTCTGAGCGTTATAATCCTTATGTAAACGTTACCTTTGCGCTGTGCAATCTGGCTCAAACCATTAGTGATGTGCAAAACAATCAAACCACACCAACCGCCCCCGAACGACAACTGCCCACCCAATTGTTCAGTTGCCAGCAAAAAACCGGGGCGTTCGAAATTTTTGAAAGCGGAAGCTGGTTTAACCAGTCTATTAACCATAGCCTTGGCGTGGTTAAAACCAACAGCCGGGCATTCGACCAGATACCCGACAATCTGGGTGATTTATTAAAGCAACAGATTATCGATTCGTACAAACGCAATTTGTGGGTTGAATCTTGAACCGGCACACGTATACTGTACGTTTCGACAGTCAACAGTCGAAATACCCAAAGATGACAGATCAGAGAATAAAAGCATGAATAATATCAATCGTCACGCCGCCAAAATGCCTCTGCTATCGGGCACCGATGTGGCCACCAAGCGCGCTGAGCTGACTTTATACTTTAACCAGACTTGGGTGTTGTATGAGTCATTGTTCGACACCATCAATGCCGATGAGGCCTATTTCATCCGGCCCGAACCGCTGCGCCACCCGCTGATCTTTTATTTTGGTCATACCGCGACCTTTTTCATCAACAAATTGATCTTGGGTAAGTTCATCAAGTCGCGCATCGACAATCATATTGAGTCTATTTGCGCGGTGGGTGTCGACGAAATGTCGTGGGATGATTTGAACACCGAACACTACGACTGGCCTTCGGTGAGTCAAGTTAAAGACTACCGCGATACGGTTAAGGCGCTGATCAATCAAATGATTGAAGAGATGCCGCTGACGTTGCCGATTAAACCCGACTCGCTGGCCTGGGTGATATTGATGGGCATCGAGCACGAACGCATTCATCTTGAAACCTCATCGGTGATCATGCGTATGTTGCCGTTTCGCTTTTTGCATCAAGACAGTTTGAAGCAAGACAATATCTGGGCCGCTTGCCCCTACACCGCAGAAGCACCAACCAATGCGTTTGTTGGGGTTGCTGCGACGACGGTCACCTTGGGCAAACCCGCCAGTGACGAAACCTACGGCTGGGATAACGAATACGGCAGCAAAACCGTTGCGGTTGAGGCGTTCAATGCGGGCAAGTATCTGGTGTCGAATCAAGAATTTATGGCATTTGTCGAAGATAATGGTTACCAAACAACACAATACTGGGATGAAGAAGGCCGCAATTGGCTGTCGTTCAGTCAAGCGACCATGCCGAGGTTCTGGTTTAAACGAAACAATCAGTATTACCAGCGCAACCTGCTTGAAGAAATTAAACTGCCGTTAAACTGGCCAGTTGAGGTCAATCACCTCGAAGCCAAGGCCTTTTGCCACTGGAAGTCGCAGCAAACCTCAAGCCATATACGCCTGCCCACCGAACCAGAGTGGGCCTGCCTGCGCACTCAACTCGAACAAAATTTGCCTGACTGGGCCGAGGCACCGGGCAATATCAACCTCGAATATTTTGCCTCCCCCTGCCCTGTCGACAAGTTTGCCACTGGTGAGTTGTTTGACGTCATAGGCAACGTTTGGCAGTGGACGCAAAGCCCCTTCGACGGTTTAAGCGGGTTTAAAGTGCACCCTTTATATGATGATTTTTCGACCCCGACCTTTGATGGTAAGCACAACCTGATTAAGGGCGGTTCGTGGATATCTACCGGTAACTTGGCACAAAAGCATTCTCGCTATGCCTTTAGAAGGCACTTTTTTCAGCACGCGGGTTTTCGTTACGTGCAAACCGACAGCAGCGAAATTCCCATCGAAAAGGTCAATGGTTTTGAAGAGAACCCGGCAGTGGCCGAGCAGCTTGAGCTTCATTATTCGGACCTAAAAAACAACTCTGATTTGCAAGATGACTTGAGCGATAAAAAATTCCCCATTAGTCTAGAAAACTACGCTGTCAGTTGCGTCAAAGCCTGTTTGAGCCATTTTGACCAGCCTGAATCTTGCCGCGTGCTTGACTTGGGTTGCTCGGTGGGCCGCTCATCGTTCGAACTGGCCACCCATTTTGGCCATGTCGACGCCATTGATTTTACTGCGCGTTTGATACAACACGCCTTTGGGTTACAAGAGCAAGGCGAAAGCCGCTACACTATCAAAACCGAAGGCGAGATCATGGCGTTCAAGGATATCAACATCACTGAACATCCTTATAACGACATCAAACACAAAGTTAACTTCTCCCAAGGCGATGCCTGTAACCTCAAACCGAGGTATACCGGTTATGACCTGATATTGTGCAACAATCTGCTTGAACAAATGTACAACCCAGAGCTGTTTTTGACCACCATCGACCAGCGGCTCAATACTCAGGGTTGTTTGGTGTTGACCTCTTGTTACGATTGGGCTGACGAAAACACCAGTGGCAAGTGGCTTGGCGGGGTCAAGGTCAACGGTGAAAACTTCACCAGCCTCGACGGACTGAAACAATTATTGGGCGATCGCTTTGAGTTGATTGAAACCCAAGATATTCCCTTTGTGTTAAAGCGCTCGGCACGAAAATATCAATTCAATAACGCTCAAATGAGCGTTTGGCGCTTAAAGGCAGGTGAGTAATGGTTTTTAATTCTTTTAAACATCTTGAGTACATCAACACCTTGCGCAGCAAATTGCCTGAGCCGCTGCTGTACAACTTAAGCGACTCGTGCGCCCAGTCGCTTAACTTTGGGCAGTTAACAGCGATGAGTGACAACGATCATTTGCCAGAATTAGGGTTAGGTTATGCCACCATTGCAGGCTCGCCCCAATTACGCCAGACAATCGCACAATTGCACCAAAAGTCGCTGGTTGATGAAGCATTGATAGACCAGGCCCTCATTGACGAAGAAAGTGTCACGGTATTTTGCGGGGCTCAAGAAGCGCTATTTGCCACCTTTAACCATTTGCTCAGTGCTGGTGACGAGATCATTGCGATTACGCCTTGTTATCCCTCTTTGGTGGCGGTTCCGCAGCAACTTGGGGTGACAGTCAAAACCATTGAGCTTGAGTTTGAACGACAATGGCAGTTCAGCATTGAGGATGTTAAAACCCGGCTGAGCGACAAAACCCGGTTGATAGTGCTTAACAGCCCACACAATCCAACTGGCGCGGTATTAGACCGCACGCTTGCTATGGAGATCATTGAATTGGCTCGCCAGCACGGTATTTACATTCTCTCTGACGAAGTATCGGTATGGTCTGACTTTGAGAAAATCGGTATTAATCACCCATTTTTGGCGTATGAAAAGACCGTGACCATCGGGGTGCTGTCAAAAAGCTTTGGTTTGGCGGGTGTACGCATCGGCTGGGCGGTTTCACAAGATAAAGCCCTGTTGCAACGATTAAGAGAGATCAGAGGTTATACCTCCATTTGCGGCTCGGCTACCGACGAATATCTGGCGACCATTGCGCTGAACAATGCTCAGCCGATTTTGGCGGATAACAATGCGCAAATTCAAGCCAACATTGAAATCTTTGCCCGGTTTATTGAGCACAGTGATGGCCGCTTTGAATGGCACCAACCAAAGGCAGGCATTTTGGCTTTGGTTAAGTCTAATTTAACGATGCCAATAAGAGATTTGGCTGAGCAATTGGCGATGAAACAACAGACACTGATATTACCCGGTGATTTGTTTGGTATTGAGGGCAATTATTTTCGGCTGGGTTTGGGCAGAGCTGACTTTGTTGATGCGCTGGCCCGGTTCGAGGCTTTTTTGGGCACCTGACAGACTCTTTGTAGGGGTGACAGGCTCCCATGCCTACCCTTGGTTCGGTTTATCCCAGAACGTCGTTGATCATGCCTTTTTTGATATCGCAATAAACCCGAACAAGGGCGCGCACGGGGGCGGCCTCTACGGTGCTATTTTCAAAAACCATTCAATTATAAAAAGCACAAAAAACAACCAGCTATTTACCTTCATCCTCACAAAAACTCGTTTAATGGTCTACACTTAAGTTATCACAGTGAGTTTATGAAGTACTCGCTGTTCAGTCTATACCATCTTATTTTATTGTTTAATTGACAAGCCATTCATGCATCGCAATGACGCTTTTGGCTCGCCTGAATTTATCAAAAAATGACCTGCCCACTGAATGGCGACAATCAACTTTTTACCATTAGCGATTAACTACAAACACCTCGCGTGATAAGCACATAAGCGTCAGCCAACTGCAACCGTATAAATATCCCGGTCAGCCAAACTGCAATTTAGAAACCGCTCTGAAATATCAATCACAGTTTGACCATAACTGGCGCTTTTGCGATCTTTTCTATCCATGAAATAACCGGGTTAACCAATAAAATATCCCGTTATTTAATGGATTTGGTATTCTTCTTCACTTTGCGAGGACCCATTATTATGGAAGCCAGTGTTGACCTGTTAGCCCTTTTGTTTTTAGTTTCCCTTGTCGCCGGTTTTGTCGACTCCATCACCGGTGGTGGTGGACTCATCTCTTTACCCGTGTTGATGATGGCCGGACTTTCGCCTGCTCAGGCGCTCGGTACCAATAAGCTCCAAGGCATGTTTGGTAAACTCTCATCGGTTAGGTATTTTTGGCAACATAACATGCTCGACCTCTTTGCCATGAAGTGGCTGATATTGGTATCATTTTTTGGTGCCATGCTCGGCGCGGTGGTCATTTTACGGGTCGACAGTCAATTTCTAGAACACTTCATGCCTTGGTGCATCGGTGCGCTGGTATTGTATTTGGTGTTTTCTCCCCGCATCGGCGATATTGACCGCCGTCAGCGCATCACTTTGGGTTTGTTTACCGTGGTGGTGGTCAGCACACTGGCGTTCTACGATGGCTTTTTTGGTCCGGCATCGGGCTCGTTTTTTGCGATTGTGTTTGTCGCTCTGCTCGGTTATAACCTCACCAAAGCCACCGCCCAGACCAAAGTTCTACTGCTGGTCGCCAACGTGGCGTCGTTAGGCGTGTTTATCAGCGGCGGCAGCGTGATGTGGAAAATAGGTTTGTGCATGGCCATAGGTCAATGGATTGGTGCGCACTATGGCTCAGCCATGGTATTTGACAAGGGCAGCAAAATCATCAAACCGATGCTGGTGTCAGTTTGTACGTTGGTGATCTGCAAGATGCTCTGGTTTGGTCACGCGTAAGGCTGGTTGTCGGTCTGTTTGGGGCGCTACGCGCCTGTCGCCCTTTCGGACTGAAGGTCAAAAGCTTTAACACGGAGGCACGGAGCCACGGAGGAAAGAAAGAGGAAAAGATCAAAAAAGGGATTTGAAAATTTAACGATTTTAGCAACTTTTAACGACAATTTTATGCTTATGTTTTTGCTTTTAAATCTTTCTCTTTCTTTCCTCCGCCCCTCCGTGACTCCGTGTTGAGATCCCTTGACCTTAAGGCCGCAGGCCGCCACTAACATTTAAACTTTAACCTCACCCAATCATTTTTTATCCAGCAGGCAATACGTAAACGGTCGTGCGCTAGAACAAATACGCCCGGCCAATTTCGGCGCAATGCCCTCACCCACAGCCCACTTGGCTTTGATGTCATTAACCACTGCTTGCTTCAGTGCGATGAGTTTGTCGGCATAAAATACCTGACTTTCAAGGTTCAGCATGGTGTAACCGTCTTGGTCAGCAATGCTTGGGTCGGCCATGTAGTTGTTGACCGAGGCCAGAATTTTGTCATCATCTTTGACCGGGGTGATGTTGCCTTCGCTATCGACTAGGCTCAAATGGGATATCTGCTGGGTTTTAGCATCATGGCGAAAAGCCATACCCGACACCTGTAAAAACCAGCCATTGCCAGTCCAGTCTTCGACTGAGCGGGTCACCACTTGTTTAAGTGTTTTACCGCTGATCTCTAATAAACGCAAGTCCACCGGATACTGAAAAATACCATTTAAATACCATTCGTTAAGCTCAGTGCCCGCCGGAATATTTTGATTAAGGCGCAAGCTACCGGCATTGACCAGACCAATTTGAACTTTGCGGCCACCAGGCAATTCAATATTGTCAAAAGCCCTGATCATCTGGTCGGCAACATATGAGCCGAGGTTGGTTTCATACTTTCTGATTTGAAGCTCTTCTGCCACCAGTGTGACATCCGCTTTGCCAAGCACTTCCAACAAACACCCTTCACCCTGATCATGTTTTTGGCAATATTCACTTTGATAACGGTTGATCCAATAGTTGGTGCGTTGCTCAAGCTCAGGATCCACCGCAATGGTGCTTTCGTCGATAACATTGTAACGATGGCTGATTGACACCTCTCCCACAGGAGAAACTGTAATAGAAGCAATGGTGGCGCTTCGAAGATCGGCATCAGCCTTGAGTACGCACCGTTTACCAACGCAAACATGCTGGCGAGCGTGCTCATGGCCGCCAAAAATCACATCTGGCCCTTCATCGCCGAGTGATTTGAGCAACTGTTCGTCTTTATGAATTCGCAAATGCGTGACGGCGATCACCACCTCTGCACCACGGGCTTTTAAATCGGCAATGTTGCGTTTGCTGATGCCGACGTAATCCGCATCAATACTGGCATATTCAGGTATGGCGATATCGGTGGTCAAACCATAAATGCCGACTTTTATCCCATTAATTTCGGTGATGGCATTGTTAATCAACGACTTGCGAAACGCTTCACTGTCACGCTGTGCCTTCTGGTCTAAATGAACATTACTGCCCAGCCAATAAAAGTTAGATTCTTCAATGCGCTGCGCTAACATGTCGGCGTATTTCATCGCCTTTTTATCAAATTCATGGTTACCAAACACCACAAAAAATCGCTCGTCAAACTGTTTGTCTGGACCATTGAGCCCATTCATTAAATCAATCATCTGCTCGCCCTGGTACTGAGAACTCATTGATGAGGGAAATAGAAAATCGCCAGCATGAAGTAACAATACCTGCTCGTGGGGCGTGTTGAGTTGTTTTCGAAGGGTTCTAAGGCGTGACATACCGCCAGATTTACGGGCATCGATGCCTTCGACATTATATAAATCGTTCACAGCCAATACGTTAAACTGGCGGTAATTGTCCTTATGGGCGGCTGTATCCATTGTTTTTTCAGTCGTTTGGTCAACTGCTTGGCCTGCTGTTTGCTGACAACCGGTCAACCCCAATACCGACAACACTATCGCCGCCAATCCAAATCCCTTAAACCCCAAGCCTTTTATCCACTGCTGTTTTATCATTAATCCTGTCACTTTTAGTTCTTTAATTGACGCCACCTTCGGCTTATTTGAAAATCTGGTTAAATACCATCGCGGCCCTAAACCCAGCCTTTTGCATTTGGCGGTTGATCAGTGGGGTATTATCATAGGTATAGGGATATCCAAAATCAGAGCCATATTTGTCAACATCATAAACCACTTTGCGTAATGCCAGCGATTCATCCAGCCATTGCATCACCCCGCCTTGCTGGAAGTGTGTTTTCATACCGGGCGGCATGGCGTCCAATTTATCGGCTAACTCTGTAAAGCTGAACTTTTGCTTGTTGATCAGCCCCCTATCCCATACCCAATGCAAGGTGTTGGGTTGCCCAAACCATTTGACTGGAGTATCGTTGCCCCCACGATCATTGAGATACCCGGCATGCAGTGGTTGATGTAAATCACCGATAGTATGCACCAAATATTTTACCGCAAACCGTTTGATTTTATTTTGGTTTGCAGGGCTGTCCAAATCTTTAAAATACCCTTGCAGTGCATTTCTAATGGGTCCTTTTTCAATCGGTAGCCCTTTGAGAATACTGGTGAACACCCTGATGGCCATAATTATATCACCATCTTCACTTTTGACAGACGTAGCATAGGTTTCATTTTTGGCTATGTTGACAAAATGCCATTTTGACGTCACCGCCCAAAGTGCTCTGTCGGAGGTGGATGTACGCATTTCATCAGGCCATGTCGCGGCATAAGCCAATTTTTGCAAACCCAATATCTCTTGCAATGAAGACTTGGCCCTGACCGACAGGTTGGCTTCACAGATTTTGGCAATGACACGGTGCCCAGTTGGTCCAAAAGCAGCGGCATGAGATGAGGTGAAACTCAAAGTGGCAGCAAGTAACACTAGCTTCCATCGAAATATCGAACCACCTAAAAAGCGGCTTTCGCTTAAGCGTTGTCCGGCTACTTTGGCAGATAGAAACGGTGGTTCGGCATTTCGACGGGCACTAATGGCATTAAATTTCATGATCTGATCCTTTAAAGGACTTATTATTCGATGGGTTGTATTGGTGCCAGTATGCTCAAGGCAAATGAATAGTAGCGGGAAACAAGGGTCAACGCAAGCTTACCCTTTTTAATGACAAATGTTAGCTAACGGCAATGTTCACGGCAGTTTAAAACCGCCGGGTTTACCTGATCCAGTATTGAACCATTTTTCGATGCGCTGTTTAAATGCAACTTCCTTTTTAATTTGTACCAATGCTTTACGTACTGCCTTGACCAGCTTGGGGTCAGAGTTTTTACTGGCCGCCAGTCCCATGATGGCTTTTGACACCACAAACACCCGGCGGAAATAACCCGGGTCGACATCAAATTTTTGTGACAGACTTTGAATGCCCACCGCGTTAAACAAGTTTAAATCCACTCGGTCTCGATACAACATGCCCAAGCATTGAGACTGAAACGCCACCTTTTTGAGACTTGTGTCCTCAAAGCCCAGTTTTAGCAAGCGTTGTTCGCCAACATCATCTCTGGGGATACAGGTGACATATTTTTTGGCGTCACTCATCGAATTGATAATAATGTCTTTGCGCGACTTAAGAGCATAAAAACTGTCGGTAACGGTGTAATACTCGTCAATCCAGTCAAACTGGGTCATACGTTCGTCGGTTTTAACCAGTGTAAAGATAAACACGTTGGGTTGGGTGAGTGCCAAATTATAAGCCCTGGCCCAAGGGTAGACTTCTATTTTGGCTTTGATGCGGACTCGGCGCTTGATTTCTTCAACCAATTCGACGGCAAAACCAGTCAGTTGTTGACCATCGTTGACTTGAAAGGGTGACATGATCTCGGTGACAAAGCGCACCTTCTGGGCTCGGGCATTAAAGCAAAGACCACACAATACGATAACCAGCACCACAGTCAGCAAATCACAGCGAACTATGGTGCTCATTTTGCTTTTAAATTTACCATCGAACAATACCAACACTGGTTAACTATTCCCACGCCTGTTTGTGAACTTTAATTGTAACAACAAAAGCCTACTTGTCACTGGGGTATAGTAGTTATTATGACCCAGTTTACCCAGTTATCGTCGAAATGTCGAACCACCTGAAACTCACGTCCATGTGAGATTTCAGGAAACCGCTACGTTCAAGCACAGCAGCGGCTGCCGAGTGGAACATCGCTTACTTTTCAACGACAGCGACGGCTGCCGATTGAAAAGGCGGCACATCCGTGTACCGAGTATCTAGTGCCCAGCAACAGGCGTTTCTGGTGATGCGGCATTCCGATGGACACTAACTAGGTAATTAAACGTTTTTCTTCAATGATGATAAAACCCAGAGTCGACTTCGCGCATCTGCTCAATCAAATGTTCGGCTTTGGCGGTTTTACCAGCGACTTTCAATACTTTAACGTAATGCTCAGCGTGCTGTAATGCCACCTTTTTGCGCTCCCAGTGCATCAACTCTTGATGAAACCACAGGTGCGCTGCCAGCCTGTCATCTTCAGTCTCAATGTAAGGCAGCAGAATCGACAATACATTATCCAACTCAATCCGGGCATGGATAGTTTGCAGTATTTGATGACGTTTCTTATCCAGTGCATCGGCTTGTTCTTGCGCCTCGCGCTCTGGTGAGCATTCGGGATGATAATCAAAAACCTGTCTTTTGACATAGATGATTTTACCCAGCCAGTGAAACAACACCACCACGCCATACAGACTACAAAAAAGTGCGCCAAACACGGCATCTTTTTCAAACAAGGTTTTAACCAGTCCAGCGCCAAGCAAAGTGGCGCCAAGCACCAACCAATAAACAGGTCCAAATTTAAAAATAAACTGCACCAACGACACTGGGTTAACCGCAATCAACAAACGATTACTTACCCCCAACAAGCCGATAAAAGCGGGTAAAACAGCAAGCGCCAGCACCAACAAAAAGTCGGCCAAAACAGCCCAGCCACGTTGAGCCAACCAACTGGTGGCCACAAATACACCAGCGCTCACAAAAATAAACTGATAGTGCTGCCAATGATGAAAAGGCAAAAGAATCTTATTGTCGACGACTGGCGGATGGCTGAAACCATTGGCCGTGTTCTGCAAAATAACAAACAAGTATCTGGCCATTGCAGGAATAATAGAGGCCATCAACGCCGCTTGGGCCAACACCAAAAAGATACTGATAGCGGCCAGCCACAATACAATGC
>JABSOG010000228.1 GCA_013216025.1 Algicola sp.
CCAACTGGCCGCTACGTTGAACAAAGCGCAAGTTCGTGCTGACAAATTGTCTGCATTGACTGACGTTACTATCGTGTCAAAAGCTGGCGACGAAGGTAAATTGTTTGGTTCAATCGGTACTCGTGATATCGCAGATGCGTTCACTATTGCCGGTGTTGAATTGGTTAAGTCAGAAGTGCGTTTGCCTCACGGTACTTTACGTGATACTGGCGAATACGACATCGTAGTGCATTTGCACGCAGATGTTGAAACAACGGTTAAGCTGGCTGTTATTGCCGAAGCTTAGACATTTGTTGCTTTGATTTGAAAAAGCCACCTACGGGTGGCTTTTTTTATGGCTGAATTTTGCGGGGGGGGGTGAACTGGTGCGACGACGACTTCCTCCAACATAAAGTTGGCCTGCTTTTGTCATTGTTACCCAGTTTGATCGCTCCCCTATTTCCTTATCGGTTTCCACAATCTAACATAATTTTTATTTTATGTTTTTCCTGGGGAAACGTCCGTCCTGAGCGCTTTTTTCTTTTGCTCGAAGCCCCCCAAACTGCCATAATACGGCCCATCAAAAACCACGATCCACAAAGTCAAAAAATGACCACCGAACTCAAAAGACTAAACAAATACATCAGCGAAACCGGCATATGCTCACGCCGCGAAGCAGACCGGTTGATTGAGCAGGGGTTGGTGACCTTTAACGGCGAACTCGCCCTGATGGGTACCAAGGTGGGGCCAACCGACAAAGTCACCGTTAACGGCAAACCCGTTGCAGCAAAAAAGCCACCTCTATATATCGCTTATCACAAACCCGTGGGCATAACCTGCACCACTGAATCGCAGGTTCAAGGCAATATCGTTGCGGCCATTGGTCATAAAGAACGGATCTTTCCCATTGGCCGGTTAGACAAACCCTCAGAAGGGCTGATATTTTTAACCAATGACGGCGATATCGTCAACAAGATTTTAAGGGCTGGCAATAACCACGAAAAAGAATACGTGGTGACCGTAGACAAAGCTGTTACCTCCGAATTCATCAGAAAAATGGGCGCTGGAGTGCCAATACTCGACACTGTCACTCAACGGTGCCCGGTGCGTCAAAACAGCCGTTTTATGTTCAATATTACCCTGACTCAGGGCCTCAACCGACAAATTCGCCGGATGTGCGAATACCTCGGTTATGAGGTTACCAAGCTCAAACGTACCCGAGTGATGAATATTTCACTGCAAGGATTATCTGTCGGTAAATGGCGATTGCTGAGCGATGACGAAATGAAACAAATTCATGCTTTAACCGAAGGTTCGGTGAAAACCGAGCAAGCTTCAACCTCGGTTAGTCGCAAGCGCCAAGATAGACGTCCGGCGAGAAACACGTCAAATCGAAGCACAGATAAAAACTCAAATCACAATCCTTCTCAACCTAAAAGAAAAATAAAAAACCACAAATAATACAACTATTATCAGGAATTTTTATGAAAAAAATCTTTAGTACTAGTGCATTGATAGGGGCCGCGTTGTTTGGCGGTACTGCCATGGCACAGGGCAGCGACCCGACTTATAATGCAGAGCACTCAGCAGCAAGAAACTGGAACGAAGTATTGCTCGGCGCGATACGCAAAGATTTCGCCCGTCCAACGGTACATGCTCGCAACCTGTTTCACAGCTCTGCCTTGATGTACGATGCCTGGGCAGTTTATGACGGCACCGCCGACACTTTCTTTGCCGGTAATGAAGTGGCTGGTTACACCTGTGAATTGACGGCGGAGCAAAAAACCACCATCAAAGCCAATGCCAGCGATGTCGCAGTAGCCCGTGACCAAGTCATTAGTTACGGTATGTATGCCTTGCTGAAAAGCCGTTTTGCCATTTCTCCCGGCATTGCTACCACGATGCAAAACCTGACAGCCATGGCCGAAGCTTACAATGTCGACACTACTTTTGACAGCACCGATATTTCTTCAGGCAGCGCGGCAGCTTTTGGTAATTATCTTGCCAGCTGTATCATGGCCTTTGGCGACCAAGACGGCTCTAATCAGGCCAACGATTACGCCAACACCTTTTATGAGCCGGTTAATGATCCGCTTAACCCTGCAGAACCTGGCACGCCGGGCATGAATGACCCGGATCGCTGGCAGCCGCTGGCACTGGATATTTTCATCGATCAGGCCGGTAACGAAACCAGTATTCCGCCATTTTTAGGGGCCGAATGGGGTAAAGTTATACCGTTTGCCTTGCAAGACACTGATTTGACTCTGTACGAGCGAGATGGCCAGCAATACTACGTTTATATGGACCCGGGCATCCCGGCCATGTCTCAAGGTGATGAAGCATTGCCTGAAGAGTATAAATGGGGCCACACCTTGGTTGCCCTATGGTCTTCACATTTGGATCCGTCTGACGGCGTGATGATAGATATTTCTCCGGCCTCTATCGGCAATACCACCGCTGTGCCAGAAGATATTGTTGGTTTGCGAGATTTTTACAATGCCCTTGAAGGCGGCTCGACAGACCAAGGCCGTGATATGAATCCGGCTACTTCATTGCCGTATGAAGAGCAAATGGTGCCTCGTGGCGATTACACCCGTGTATTGGCCGAGTTCTGGGCAGATGGTCCAGACTCTGAAACGCCGCCGGGACACTGGTTTACCATTTTGAACGAAACGGTGAACGATCATGCTGATTTTGAGAAAAAATTCGAAGGCAGCGGTGATGTACTGAGCGACCTGGAATGGGACGTCAAAGCTTATCTGACTTTGGCTGGTGCCGTTCATGATTCTGCGGTAACCGCTTGGGGCATTAAAGGTTGGTATGATTATGTACGCCCGGTTTCGGCATTGCGTTACATGTCTTCTTTGGGTCAAAGCACCGATGATACTCAGGCCAATTACGACCCTATGGGTATGCCACTGCATGAAGGCAAAATTGAAATCGTTGAAGCAGGCGATGCGTTGGCCGGAGAGAACAACGAACACGTAGGTAAAATTAAGTTGTTTGCTTGGAGAGGCCCTGATTATATTGAGATCCCTCAGATAGACGTGGCTGGTGTTGGCTGGATCTTGGCTGAAAACTGGTGGCCGTACCAACGCCCAAGTTTTGTAACGCCGCCTTTTGCCGGTTACATTTCAGGCCATTCAACCTTTTCACGGGCTGCGGCAGAAGTATTGACCTTGCTGACGGGTAGCGAATATTTTCCGGGTGGCATGGGCGAATTTGAAGCCAAACAAAACGAATTTTTAGTGTTTGAAGAAGGCCCTAGCATGGACATCGTATTGCAGTGGGCTACCTATCAAGACGCTTCAGACCAAACCAGTTTGTCAAGAATTTGGGGTGGCATACATCCGCCGGTAGATGATGCACCAGGACGCCGAATAGGCATCAACTTGGGTCAAAAAGCCTTTGCTTTGGCAAAGACCTACTTTGACGGTAGCGCAATTGCCGACCCAGTGCCAGATCCACAACCGACGCCTACTTATCCATTGCCTGTAATTAAAGACTCTGGCAGTAGCTTGGGTGGCTTGATGTTGAGTTTGTGTTTACTTTTGGCTGGCTTGAGAGTTGTAGGTCGTAAACGGGTTCGCGCTTAGGCCGAGGCTGTTGCAAAACTGTTGGTTTTAGGGAAAAAAATCTCACCACGGACAAATACATGGATGCATTTGTCCGTGGTGAAGCCCTTGACCTTAATGGCCGTAGGCCAAACCAGCATTAGCGAAGGTGCCAAATATCACCACCTAAAAAACGGACCGTATTGTTTCAAGTACTCTCCGTTTTTATCCACAATACAATACCGATGAGCCTCATTTAACAGTGGCCATTGTGCCCCCTGTAACTGCTTCTCTAATACTTTCATTCCGACACTAAATTGACGATTAGCATCTTTTCGAACCAGCTCGGCTTCATCTATCTGAAAAACCACCAAAGTCACCAACGCGTGATAATCTCTGGCCAAGTCGGCGATGATTTTTCGAAAATCGCTGCGTAGATTGGTCGCATCCCACACCACGTTGCGTTTCTCTCGTAAACTTATCCGTAACTGCTCTTTGGCCATTTGCATGACTTTGCCGCTGTTTTTCTGGTTGGCTCTGTCGCCGCCAATGGTGTGGCGAATATCATCAAGCGAAACCACAACATAATCGGCTAGGTGTTTGGCAATCCACGACGATTTTCCAGACCCACTAGGCCCACACATGATCACGACGTTGGCATAATTGCCTGCGTGATCAAAAGTCTTGCCGATGGCCTCTTCTAGCATAGTGATCTGGCCGGTTTCAAAATAATGAATGGCGTGATGATAAATATACTGTTGAGCTAAGGGACTACGTTCGCTGATTTGCGACATTAAAGGCTGAGCCATTTCATGATACGGACTGTCCACCTGCCACAAACCGTATTCTTGAGCGAACATCTTGAACTCTTCAAGCAGCGCCAGTTGCTTCTCCAAGTCTTTGCAGGTTCTACCTTTCATATCCGCGATTTCGAGCCAATAAACCAATTCCATTGATACGGTTCTGGCCAGTTGGAAATAGGCAGAAGGATCCTTGTTTTTGATCACCAGATACTTGGGTAGAATGTGCTCCCCAACCAAAGCCATCACCTGATTGATGACTTCATACGGTAGGTCGGTAGCCATCAAACGATAGGCCAAATAAGAGCGTCCTTTATGTTCATGCTTTGGTGATACCGTTCTGATCACATCATCAAACTCTCGTTCGGTGGTGGTAAAGGGTTTGGCGATGTCGTGCAGCAGTGCCGACAATACTAATACTTGGCGTTGTTTACCTTGAATGTGTTTTGCCTCACTCTCAAGTAATTGATAACACTCATCAAGCACCATGCCTGTGTGAATATGTACGTCACCCTCAGCGTGCCATTCGCGGTCTTGTGGGGTGTCTTTGAGCAGCTTAAGATTAGGTAAGAGACGGCCTAAAACCTCAACACATTCGTCGATGGTTGGGCTGGCATCATGTTGCAATAGTGCCAACCATTGATTGATGGCTTTCATCAGCTGTCCTCCTTGAGTTTGTTGGGCACAATTTGCGCGTGCATCCAGTGTTTATCGGTTTGAACGTGAGCGGGTCGCACCCATTTCGCCACACTGTTTTTGAACTCGTCAAAAGCATAAGCATCGGTCACTCGTACTACGTAACCTTCCATTGTGTCTGTTGGTACGGTTAATTGTCGAACTTGTTTTTCATCCCAAATGCCTTGATAAAGCACTTTGGGATGTTCAAGGCCGAGGGTTTTGAGCATTTCAACCGTATCAGCCCAGCCCAGACAAACGTTGTTGTCGTTAAAAATCGCAAAGGCATGAAAATAGCTGGTTAATTCCTTGTAACCAATAGCATGTTGAGCAAATAGGTTTTCACCACAGACCCGCCAACCCTGGGGGATTTGATAAGACATCGAGGCATGTAACCGTTTCACCCAGTCTCGTGATGGGTGGTGTCTTCCATCAATAGAGCGGGCATGAATGTAACTGGGGTAGAGGCTGGTATTTTCGCCGTCCATCTTTTCAGTGATGACCACCTCACGATTAATGAAATTTTTCATGTCGGCTTGGCGAACATCATCACTGGTGCCGCCGGGTGACCAGGGCAGGTGAGGGGTTCGTGGATATTTGTAATATTCGCTCATAAATCTTCCTTAAAAAACTGTTATTGTTGCATTGTATTCCTTGAGAATAACCGTTCGCAATTGACTTCAAACTTGGTCAGATATTTTTGCAAGCGACTAGAATCGTTGACCATTTTCTTTGCTGTGCGAGAAACATCAAATAATTCTCGGCCTGCTGACGCCATAGAAGGGTGGCGTTCACACACGGCCAAAACATAGGTAAGCTGCATTTTATCAAAACTGTCGAGTTGTGCCAGCTTATCCCCACTTAGATATATCGCCAACTTGTCGGTGTTTTGTGCCTGTGGGGTTGAATCTATCCACTGTGAGCGTAGCCGGGCTATCTCTTCTTTTACATCAGTTGCATTGATACGCGCACCGCTGGCAAGGGTTGATAATCGGGTGACGGCGGCGTTGAGATCGCGAAAGTTCCCCTGCCACAAAGTCTCTGGTGACAGCGCAAACTTGATAAATTCGCTGCGCGCTTCCTTGTTAAAATCAATCGAAACGCCCTCACGTTTGGTAAACTCTTTTAACTCGTATTGCAGGTTGGGTTCAATGTCTTCGCGTCTGTCTTTTAACGCTGGTAATTGATAGGTCCATAGATGTATTCGAGACAACAAGTCTTCGCGAAACCTACCCGCTATGACCTCTTCTTTTAGATCTCGGTTGGTGCCGGTGATCAACTGAAAATTACTGCTTCTGGGTTTGTCGCTGCCTACCGGATAAAAGGTTTTGGTTTCGAGGGCGTGTAGTAACATGGCTTGCTCATCAAGACCAAGCTCACCAATTTCATCGAGAAATAACACACCCTTGTCGGCTGTAAACAAAAATCCGTCGCGCACTGCCTGTGCGCCAGTAAATGCGCCTTTGGTATGGCCAAATAATGCGGCCATGGCATTGGTGCCCTGCAAAGTGGCGCAGTTGACCGAAACAAATTTGCCGGGCAGGCTTTGCCGAACTTTTTTCAATTCAAAAATGCGAGATGCTAGTTGAGATTTGCCTGCGCCAGTTGGGCCAGTCAATAGAATGGGCGCGGTAGAGCGAACCGCCACTTTTTCGATTTGTTCTATCAAGGCGTTAAAAGCTTTGTTACGGGTGGCGATCCCACCTTTGAGAAAGTCTTCGCCTTCTAAGTGTTCTTGTTTGAATCGAGAGGAGATTTGGTCATAACGGCCAAGGTCCAAGTCAATCAGCCTGACCTGACCATTTGTCCGGGCTTCACCATTTGTCCGCGCTTCGCCATGTACGGGCGAAGTTTGGATCAGCCGACCGGGAAAGTGATGGCTCTCGGTGAGCAAATAAATACAAATTTGCGCGACATGGGTGCCGGTGGTGATATGAAACAGATAATCGTTTTCATCGGTATCAAATGTTTGTTGTTGGCACCAGTCATACAATTTTGCATACACTTCTTCAAGGTCCCAAGGGTCTTCAAAACTGATCAGCGTTTCTTGTACTTGGGTTTCTGGCGATATAGCCCCGATATCATGCACCACCTGGTTGGCCAAACGTTGGCTACGAGTATCGTGCAGCAGGTGTAGGGTGTCGATGATCATATCTTCTTGTGCACACAAGCAAATATTGGGTCGCCATTTGTTCCAGCGATCGACTCTTTTACCGACAAAATCTAGCTGGGTACCGAGCAAGCTGATGGCAACGATGTTTTTAGCCATGTTAATTCTCTGTTCTATTGGGATAGATGATTATCTCTAAGGATATTAATATTCTGTATGTTGGGCAAGAGAAAATATCGAATAGTGAAAGTAAACCTAATTATTGTCATATTTATCAGTGATTTATACTTCTATTTTGAATTTACTACTGAACTGGCACATGATTTGTAATAGATATGGCAAGATAACCACCAAAGGAAGAAAGATATGTGTAAAGAACACAACTATACCGTGTTGACTGGGGAAGGAAGCGCTCCGATCAAAGCCTGGATCAACGATGTACCGTTTGAACCCGAAGCCGAGCAGCAATTACGCAACATTGCCCAAATGGAGATGATCCATTCTCATATTGCCGTTATGCCAGACGTACATTTGGGTAAAGGCGCGACAATCGGTAGCGTTATCCCGTCAGTAGATGCGGTGATCCCCGCAGCGGTTGGCGTTGATTTAGGTTGCGGCATGGTCGCCACCAAAACCAGTTTAACCGCCAGCCAATTGCCGGATAATCTTGAAGCCGTGCGTCATGCCTTTGAGGCGGCTGTACCACATGGTCGCACATCAAGACGTCACGGCAGAGACAGGGGCGCATGGCACGATATTCCTGATATCGTTGCCAACAGCTGGAGTACGCTCGAAAAACGGTTTGATGCCATTACCGACAAACATCCGGCCATTGCCCACAGCAATAATGTGAAACACCTTGGCACTATGGGCACTGGGAATCACTTTTTGGAACTGTGTATAGATGAGAACGACAGCGTGTGGATCATGTTGCATTCAGGTAGTCGCGGGGTAGGGAACCGCATCGGCACTTATTTTATTTCAATGGCCAGAAAAGAAATGGAGCGACATCAAATCAATCTGCCGGATAAAGATTTGGCCTACCTCAAAGAAGGCAGCGATTATTTTGATGATTACGTTGAAGCGGTAGAGTGGGCACAGGATTTTGCCCGCAAGAATCGCGAAGTAATGATGGCCAATGCCATTGCCGCATTTAGAAAAGTGATGGGTATTTCGTTTATGGTGGATGAGATTGCGGTGAATTGTCACCACAACTATATCTCCCGCGAACATCACTTTGGTAAAGACTGTTATGTTACTCGCAAGGGCGCGGTGCGGGCGCAAAAAGGCGAGCTGGGTATCATCCCCGGTAGCATGGGAGCCCGCTCATTTATCGTTAGAGGGCTGGGAAACCCAGAAAGTTTTAACAGTTGCAGCCATGGCGCGGGGCGGGTAATGTCACGAACCAAAGCGAAAAAAATCTACACGCTAGACGACCAAATCAAAGCGACCGAAGGGGTTGAGTGTCGAAAAGACAAAAGTGTGATTGACGAGATCCCCCATGCTTACAAAGATATTGAAAAAGTAATGGCGGCACAAAGTGACTTGGTAGAAGTAGTTCATACGCTTAAACAGGTCGTGTGTGTAAAAGGATAAAACAATGGAACACATAATTATAGATGGTGCACAAGGCGAAGGCGGTGGACAAGTACTGCGAACCAGCCTGACGCTTGCTGTGCTTTATAAAAAGAGTATTGAGATTCGCAATATCCGTTCGGGTCGAAAAAAGCCAGGTTTGATGCGTCAACATTTAACCTCGGTTATGGCGGCAGCACAGGTCTGTGGAGCACAAACTCACGGCGTAGAGCTTGGTTCTACATGCATCAGGTTCACGCCCGGTGAGATCAAAGCAGGCAACTATCACTTTACGATTGGCACCGCAGGTTCGACCAATTTGGTGTGTCAAACCGTGTTGCCGATATTGCTGATGGCAAAAGGTGAATCTACAGTCACTTTTGAAGGTGGAACCCACAACGGCATGTCACCTTCGCTGACCTTTTTACAACATTCATTTTTGCCAGTTTTGGCATTGATGGGGCAAAAGTGTGATGTAACGGTTGAATCATTGGGTTTTTACCCGGCCGGTGGCGGTAAGTGGACTTTAAGAGTTAAGCCTGTCGATACACTAAAAGCTTTTTGTTTAACTGAGCCGCCAAACCCGGGCGAGCGGCGGGTTACGGGGATTGTCAGCAATCTGCCCCCAAGTATTGTTGAGCGGGAATATGCCCAGGTGGTCAAATCACTCGATTGGCATGATGCCCCATTGGACCGGCAAACACCCCGTACACAAGGACCGGGAAACACCTTGATTTTACACGCAATTAGTCATACGCATCACAGTATTGTCGAAGCGGTTGGCCAAAGCGGGTTATCCGCCGAGCGAGTGGCCAAACGGGCCGCTGGAAAAATGAGAAAATTTTTGGCTTCAAACGCGGCGGTTGACGAACAATTGGCCGACCAACTGCTGATATTGATGTTATTAGTTGAGGGTTGTGAATACACCACAACCGAACCTACGGCGCATACCTTGACCAATATCAAGGTGATTGAACAGCTCACAGGTCGGCGTTTTGATTGCACGCAAATGACACCGGCGCTTTGGCGTATTAATTGAAATTTTGGTGGAAGATCATATGTCCAATCAAAAAAGCCAGTAAAAACGATTTTTTTGCTAAAAAAGATCACTGAATTAATTTTCTTGTGACGCCGGTCACAGTTTCTCAACTGATGTTCGAATAACATACAATTCGTAATCAAATCAACCCTATCCAACCCGGAGTTGAGACTGCATAAAAAACAGTGGATACCTCAGGTGGGTTAGGTTGAAAAATCAGCCAAATTATTGTTTAGAAAAAGCGCTTTTTTGGTTGGTAAATTGTAGGTTATGAACTAAATTTTATATCAGTACTTGATGGCTATAATTGATGCTAATTTTGGTATTATAGGTACCTTTAGCAAATGTTGTCTCAGCTTCGCTTTTAATGGGTTGTTGCACAGGTTTTCACCGGGGGTTTGTTTTGGTGCAAAACGCAAATACAACGGCAAGTTTTAAGTTGGGTCACCATTGATTGGCGATATAAAAACACAATTGTAAAATAAATGACGACACAATCGACTTAACTTTTTGTTGGACGAGTTGATAGATTTCTTTGTTGGCAATTGCATAGCCTGTTTTTAGTGAAATTCACAGAGGAGTTGGAAAAGTGGCTGATAACAAAGGAAAAAAATCCAAAACCAAGGTAGCAACCAAGGTTGAAAAATTGGAAGACCGAATTGCACCTGGCGGGATCGGCGGGGTAGTTGGCGATTTTGGTATGGATCCAGACTTGGATACAACACAAGATAACGGACCGGTTGTCGCTAGCGCCGGCGGTTCAGATGGGCCGGCACCAAGCGGCGATGAACCACCACCACCGCCACCAGAAGATGACGGCAGCGGCGACGAGCCGCCACCACCGCCACCAGAGGGCGGTGAACCACCACCAGAGGGCGGTGAATCACCACCAGAGGGCGGTGAATCACCACCGCCTCCACCAGAGGGCGGTGAACCGCCACCACCAGAGGGTGATGAACCACCA
>JABSOG010000023.1 GCA_013216025.1 Algicola sp.
AATAAACTAAAAAACAGAAGAAAAATCAAATACAAAAAAGGAAAAAAGGTAAGGGGTAAAACGGAAAACAATAAAAATTGAAAAGAAATACTGTCGATGCAACCGCGAATTTATTGTCGGGCTGAACGTAATCGAGTCCTCAAATATCTGTGCAAGGTGCGAAAGTAGTCGCAAATGGCGTAAGCGTATGGGCCTTCCCAAAGGCTTATTATCTTGATTTTTACCGCCAATAACGTATTTTATTAACATGAGCAGTCTCAAAACAAAGAAGGAAAGAGTCAACGAGGTGATGCAATTGATCCTCGAGGGCATGACGTACCTTGATGCCTGCAAGCATGTGAATATACAATACAGCGTCTTCCTTTACTGGGTAACCAATATAAAAGCGTGCGTTGCCATAAAGGATGAATATGAGAAGCAGAAGCTCGCCATTGTTGAGACGGCCCTGTTCCGATCCGCTGTTGGTTTTGAATATGATGAGTCCCATGTAAGCAAGCGCGGCAAGAAGAACCAGCGCACCGGAAAGTTTACCGAGGAAGAGATCATACAGAAAAAGATCACTAAGCGCGTTATGCCAAATGTGCATGCGCAGATGCTTTACTTGACGAATAAGGATCCGGAGAACTGGGTCACTGAATCAGAAGCCGGCAACGACCTGGCAATGCAACTTGAAATGATTCGCCAAACTATTGCAGAGGCCAATATCGATAATGATATAATGGAAGATCCGCCGCAGATCGAGGAAGTCAAAGAAGCGGACATCGTCGTTAAAAATAAAAGTATAGATAATTGATTATGAAAATAAAAGAAAATAAAAATACTTGCTGGGGATGCGAGCGCCAATGGGTTGCGCCCGACGCTATTCCTGTGGACATAAGCCTTTGTCCTAAGTGTATCCCCAAGCGAAAGACTATCCTCATCACCGGCAATGTCGGTGCCCACGTCCTCATAGGTAAAAACTAGCCGGCGACAACTGGTGCTTTCGGTCGCCGAACCGGCAATCATACTTTCGATAATTGTTATTCCGTTAAGCTCGGTTCCTAATCACGATTATCCAATCGCCTCCGGCCAATAAATGTCGCCTCCAAAATAAAAACCAAAATAGGTTCCGTTGGAGTCTGTAAAGAATATAACTCGCGGCAGGAATAAAAAAAGCGCCCCGGAAGATTCGACTTAACAAAAGGAGAACCAGGTCGGGACGCTTTAGAGTTTTAACACAATGATAGTATAGACGACAATCCTGGTATAGCAATAAAAAAGCCCTGAGTATAAACCCAGGGCTCTCAACATGGTGGGATGGGGGGAAAATTTAATTGTGATCGTGGTTCCGATTTTCTTTGACATCGGATTTGATTTCGCCGATATCATCTTCGATTCCCTTGATCGCTTGAGAATGAAGGCGCTGCTCTGTATTGAATTCCGCTTGGGCGGTGCTTTGGATGTGCAATTCTTTGGAATGCTCTTTTTGTAAGTCGGCCATATCTTCTTGTGAATCTTGAATCTTAATTAAAATACTGGTGGTCTTGGTGGCTTCTTCGGTTGCCGGGGAGTTGTTTTGCATGGCTCCCATAATGGAACCGCCTCCCAAACTACCGCCTCCAAATACACAAACGATTAAAAATATATTTCTAAGTTTTGAAGGGACTAAGCTCCACAGCTGATCGGCTATACCTGGGTCTTCTATTTCTGGCACGGGGTCCACCTTTTTGTTTTTCTGTTCTTTAAGAAACTCGTCTAAATTCCCCATGACTTGACTCGTTGATCTGTGTTTGCGTTCTTTTGATTTGTCTGATTCTGACATGATAAGGATTCTTTTTGTTATATACTTAAACTAAAAATAACCAATATTATGCCAAAATCAAACAATATTAAATTATTTAGGTGCTTCGGCTTTGGCTTTAGCTTCAATTTTAACACCCTCAACATCAACCTTTTTATCGTCAACTTCCACGGATGCTTTATCTGTAGCAAGTGAAAAGCTTGAACATGAAGGGGTAAGGATAATCCCCAATCCAACGATTAAACCTATTAGTAATTTATTTTTCATCATCATTTTCCTTTGTTGGTTCTGAATTAATTATAACAGCTGGCGAACTGTCTGTCAAGGATTTAACCGGCTCCGCAACTTCTGGGCCAGGAACAACAGGCGCTTCTTCAACCGCTGTGTCAGATAATGCTTTTTGCAATACTGGCAATCCTACTGCTGGCCCTGCAAAGTAAGTTAATGCCGCACCTAGAATAAATCCAAACCAATTTTCTTTTACTTTCTTTTTCAACTTTTTCATATTATTTTTTCCTTTTATGTTTGTTTATGCAGACCAGCCTGAGATAGGCACTGTGAATCTAAAGAATACACCTTCACCGCCCCCGGCAAAAGTATTGCCGTTGACCTTAGACATTACACCGTTTGCGCTAGGTGCTATAGATTGAAATAAAACGCCTGTGTCTGAGCCATCATAGAATAAATATAATTCCCTATTCTTGTATTCAAGTGTACCTGTTGTTATTTGACTCTTGCCAAGGTAGTTCTGAGCACTTCCTGAAATCTTAGCGCCATCTATTGCCTCTCCGTCTGGTATCTCAACCGTAGAGCTTACCGCTGTAGCTGTACCTGCCTGAAATGACCCTTCAACTTCCATTGAATCTCCAACTCTGCGCCATTTACCTAGTGCGTTGGTAACTGTTCCATGTGATACAATTACAGGCGTAAATGATTCCCAATTGGTAATATTACCGCCACCGCCAGACTGTTGAACTAATTGAACTCCCTGAAAGGGGGCATTAAAGTCTGAGCTTGAAGCATTTTTCCCATTTACAGTGATGGCGATGGTGTACTCTGTGCCAGCCGTAAGTGTTCCAAAGTCTGCCTCGGCGCTCCAATTGTTGTAAGTCAATGGTGCCGTTTTGTATAAGTCAACTGTAAGCTTTGTTACGGCATCCAATTTGACATCAATAATCCCCATGTCTGTAAACATGGCGTGCAACACATATGCTTTATATTCTCCGGTCACTGGAACTGTAAAAGTAGTTGAAATGCTATCTAAATCATTAGATGGACTGTTTAACCTTACTTGCCCATACCAATACCCTTGGTCCGCACCGCTTAAAGCCCATGTTCCAACATCTTCTGTCCATGATTCATTGGCCGACGAAGCGATAAAGAAATTGGCTGAACCGTTGCCGCCTGAACCACCGCCACCGCCAGGGAGGTTGCCAATCTGAACCTTTTTCTTCACACCAGAAGCTTCGCTATCTTCAATAATCATTAAGTCAGCCGCAACAGGCGTGGTCTTTTCTGTGATTGTGCTTATTTCGTTTGCGACATTTACATGCACCGCATTGGCATCTGTACCGCTCCCAATAAAATCAGAAGCTAAAACCTTTTTAAGATTATCAGAATCGGAAGCATCGGCAACAAGTAGGTGGTCGCCAGCAAGGGCTGTGACTAAAGTTTTATTTGTGATTGCAATCTTGTCTAATGCCAAGGCCGTACCACCTGTCACCTCACTTGTGTGAGTTGCGTTTGTTACCTTTGCATTATTGGTTGCAATATCCCCAAGGTCGACATTAGCATCGGGCATTGTAACCGTTCTTTCTGTTGCCGTTGTTAGGCCATCAACTTCAAAGCGCATTGTCTTTGTAGCGTCGGCCGAACCTTCGACAATCGCTGTAGTATCAGCAACCGGCAAAGCGGTACCGCCAAGGAAATCAGTTGCATTAATCTTTTTAATATTCCCCGCATCACTGGTATCGGATATTAAAACAAAGTCACCAGAAGCTGCACTGACTTCGGTCTTGCCGGTAATCAATGCTGATTGAGCCGTTAAAACGGTTGCACCTGCCATATCGCCAGTATGGGAGGCGTTAGTCACCTTGGCATTGTTTGTTGCTATATCGGCTAAAGCTACATCGGCATCAGGCATTGTAATTGTTCTAGTGGTCGCAGTAGTCACTGCCCCGGTGTCTATTCTTGTCCGCTTTGTGGTATCCACTGGATCCTGCACCAGAGCAATAGTATCGTTTACAGGCAATGCTGCACCAGCAGTACTTAAATTAGACCATTCAGCCAATCCAACCGTGGAAACAACACACTCAAAAACTTCTTTTGATACCGTATTTAATCCACGAGAGCCGACCGCATAACCAGAAGCACTATCGTCAGTGGCAATCGGATCAACTGCGGCTGAAAAAGGCTTAAATAATGATACATCTGAATCGGGCATTGTGAGTGTTCTGGTAGTTGCTGTGGCTACATTTCCCACATCTATACGACCCAGCTTAGTATTGTCGCCCGGATCCCGGACAAGGGCTGTGGTATCGTCAACAGGTAAAACCCCTGTTACGGTTGCACTTGCGAAATCAACTGCACCCTTGAAATCAACATCGCCGTTAAAAATCTGCTTCTTTATAAAAGTCTGTGGTCTGTCTGCCATGATATATATTCCTTACGTTAAACGCTTAATAGATAGCCTTCGAAGGCTGGTATGATTAATTCATTGGTGGCAGTGCTGGCCACGGTGATTCCAAACTCCAATACTTCTCCACCCGGAATAGCTTCCGCACCAATTATATCCCAAGATTGTGTTTCGTACTGGGCATTTAACAAAGCGAGCTCCGGCACAAGTAAAAGATCTGGATCCGCAGTTGTCCCAAATTGAACGGTCGGTGGCACTGCCGCCCCGACAATATCGGTGACCAGGAGGTGAAGCTTTAGCGGAATAAATACACTGCCAGCCGGGATTTCAAAAATAGTCGTCTGTGCCACGACCTTGGCGTCCACCTTGGCGTCCGGGTTCAATTGCAATATCGGAATGGTTGAACCAATCAGGGCCACATTGGACGATATCAATTGATTTGCATCGGTCTTGGCATCCATAGATTGCTGGAATACCAGGCGTTTTTCCTCGCCTCCATTGATAGCCGATAGCTCTGCCTTTAAACCCTGGGCATCAATATCAAAATTGATGAAGGTATTCATGGCCGGCGTATTGGTATCGATCGTCACACCGATCAGTCCGTTTGCCAGGTCTGTGAACGGTGCACTAATATCGGTCGAATCGGCCAGGGCATCCCCCCCCATATCGCTCGGATCTTTTATCCCAAACAGGAAAGTATCTCCTGAAAAATCAATAGGAGCGCCGGCTTTATTGGTCACTGCAAAGTTAAACTGAATCGTTTCACCACGATATATTAAAATCAAATCGGTAAAAACAATATTTATGTCGTTATCCGTCACGATGCTTTGCAGGTCCTGGTTGACCTTAAAATCTAATTCCTTTATGCCTACTGCCATAATATATTCCTTACGTTAAGCTTAATGAGCCGGTTGGGCTACAAGATCCGGCTGTACTAAAGTTACTCCAAACATTTCCCTCTGGACATGGGTTACCAGCAACGAGCACCGATGTATTATCGATCATAGTATCAAAGCCTTTCTGGATTGTGCATTGCCAATATAAGCCAACCACTGCAATTGTTGTTGAGTATGAGATCCCCATATCTGAGGTATTATTCCCAGTCCATTGACATCCATTTTGATTTACGCCGCCAACATCATCTAAATCACAGCCACCAGCAGGCCACCCGGTCAAGGTGATCGTTGTGGCTATACAGCTTCCACATGTCATAGTAGAGCTTGAACTCGAGCTAGACGACGTGGAACTCGAACTTGAACTCGATGAGAAGCGACACGGAACATTGTCGGAGATCTGTGAGCCACGCAATACTGGCACAATCACTAGCGAGCTCGCTGTGGCGGCGGTTTGAATGGTCAGGCGGATTTCAGTAGGGGATCCAAATTCATTACGATTCACCACGCCAGGCGCATTTAGTAGATTAAAGCTGACGGTTTCGCCCTGGGTCGTTGCCAGCAATGATGTATTTGGAAGGAGAAGTTGGTCATCAACATCCGTTCCAATACTAACAATTGCATCAACAGTGACGCCCGATAGGCTTTTAATATAGAAATCTATGGCCTGGGGTTTTACTACATTGTAAATTGCGAGGTTTACTATCCGGGCTGTTCCGGTTTGGGTTGCTATTGCATCAAGACCCTGCCACCGGACGGTGTTGGCTATCTGGGCGGCTATTGCACTCGGCCCTTCGATGCATTGATTAACATCCGAGGTGGCTAAACCTGTGGCAACTGCAAGCTTTCTATCCTGTACGACCCCAACAAATGCAGTAAGTTCCCAAATAAAACCCTGGCGTGTCGTGCTATAATTTATAAAGGTGTTCATTTCAGGAGTATCGCAATTGATCTCCATTGTAAATGTGCCGGCCGGGAGGTCAGAGGCAATGATAGTATCCGAGAAGGCAATCACTCCAAATTGGACGTCTTGCGGATCCTTCAATATTAACTGAAAAGTATTTCCTGTGAGGTTAACTTTCGACCCACCTTTATAAATAACAAAGTCAATCCGGAGGGTTTCTCCACGGTAGAATTGCAGGGCATTCACCAAGGGTCCAAGGAACTCGTCGATAGTTGATTGTGCATCTACATCGACACGGACTGTGAATTCTCTGATAGTTGCAGCCATCCTTTAGTTTACCTCAAAGCTAATTAAAAACAATTTAATCTTAAACATATTGAAACCCATCCACCACATCAAATTTTTCAACGACCATGCGTTGAGGGTTGCCAGATTCGAACCCATACCCTATGTCGTCATTGGCTGGTGGCTGTATAACTGTGACTGAGTTTATCTTGCCAATTGATACGGATGACTCTTCTGTTTGACCAGTAGCCGCACCCCCGGCAATAGGGTTTGTGTGAGTTAAACGCCATCCTTCTTGGTCAGTTGGTACCGGTGGGTTGTCGTCTGCATTATAGTAAACGTCTAAAGTTGAAAAAGAACTTCCATTAAATGTGCTTTGATTCACTCGGTGGTAATAATCTGCCACACGTTGAATATTCCCAGAGGCTTCTGCAAACCAATACTCCGGTGCATAAGAACCGTATATTGCGGCTGTCCTTCTTATATTAAAAAACCCTGTTGTTCCTTCACCGGCATAGTGCTGTGCTGGTAACGATGTACCAGCAACCCAAGATGATCCATTCCATGCCGTAACCGCCTCGGCCCACGTAAAAGGGATACCTCCTTGGCTCGGTGTCACTCTTGTTTCTGGAGTAATTAATTCCGCACCGCCAAAGTTCCCTTGGTTTTGTTGCTGGCAATTTACCCATAGTAAATTTTCATATACAAGTTTTCTATTCTCCAAATATTCAACAGTTATTGGGTCTGTAAAACCCCGGTTTTGTGCCGAGGTAGTGACATAAAGAATTTCAGGTTCGCCTATTATAGTCAGCATTGCCGCCTCATCCATACGTTCGGTGTTAGGGTCAACATAGGCCGCTTTCCATGTTGCTTCTTTGGTTTGATCTATAAACCTCATCCCGGTGTTTTGATCATTCGATATTTCGCCGATTGCTGATTCTAAAATACGCCTTACAAATACGTCACTGCTTATCGTCATCAGGAATAGTGCTGAGAGAGTAGTAAAAGATGGATACGATAAATGATCCTCATAATAAGTAATTGCGTCAGCATCCTTGAAGCGAATATCATCGATGTCGATTATGTCCGCCGGTTCATTTGTGTAAAATCTGCGCTCGACATATGCATTGTATAAGTCGATTAAATAGGGAGTAAACTCTGAGTGAACATCGAGATTTAGCCAGTCAGCTTGCCAGGTCATAATGCGGACCCAGGGTAATGGATAGGTCCGCGCTGGATCTGGTAAACATTTGTGATAATACTATCGCGCTTTCTATATCGGCAGATCTCAAATCTTAAAAACCCTGTTTCTTGAAGGACCACGCTGGTCGCCAAATTGGTGACTTCCTGCTGTTGATAGCTATATGCCAGCGCTGCGGTAATCTCAATATATATAATTCCATCGTTGAACGTGGTCAATACCAGGTCGGGGTCTGTGTACTGTTCGTTATTGAATCCCAGTTGGAGATTGTCGGTAACCCTCAAAATTGCCGCATCATCGGAATTAAATACTTTCCGGTTAAATCCAATCTCCACGTTTTCGTCACTCGCGGAATCTTTGCGAGATGCATAAGGGCCGTTATATCCGGAGCCTCCACCTATCATAAAAAGCCACTGATAGTTTGTCTGGTTATCTTTATCGTTTACCAGGCGGTCCACTTTTAAGGCAATTACAATGGTATCGTCGGCAATGCCAGTCGTTCCATTGATCTCATATAGGTCGTCAATAACAGTGGTAATTGTGGTGCTATTTCCAATATCGGCAGTGTTCCACTTTAAATGATCGTCTTCACGTAAATTCCACAGCCAGGCGTTCACATCTGTTTTATCAAGGAATAGTTCCTCGGCCTTATAGGTTCCACTTCCTGAGTTTAGTGTGCCGGCTCCGGTCAATTTAGCGATACGCATTTCGGAAGCACGCATTCCATTTGGTAGCTCTATGCTGCAAGTGTTGAGTCCCATACTCACATTTAAATTGCTGGAACTCATTTTCATAAGGGAGTTTAAAAACTGCGCGACCTTATTCCAGTCCTCTTTGGCATCAAGGAAGTCACCAGTTTTCTTTATGTCGTCGAATAATCCAGCCATTTTATATTCCTGGTAAAGCGTTTCCGAGGTCGATTTCAGTCGGGAATATTTTCTTTACAACACCAGCATTATCGAATACCTGAACAGGGTCGTCGCCAGTCTTACGCTGTAGTTTATTCCATGTGAATCGATTATACTCTGCCGAAAATGACATTGTTATAAGCTTTGCACCGTCCGGAGAGGTTCCGACTCGGCATCTAACACCTGATATTAAAAGCGTTTGTGGGGCAAATTTTATATTGAATTCATCGGTTCGGTCAATGGCATCTGAATTTAGTGCTCCGGCCCAAGTATCCCAGCCGTCAGGCATGCCAGGTAGATCGGGATAGTCCAGAGTCCATATGCCCCGGGTAATTCTTTTATTCGGGACCTTGTCTGATGGGACCGCTTCTTTCTGTGCTGCATCCCAAAATATCCCAATACCCGGATCCACTTCAAAGGTGGTAATCGGGTCGAAACTTTCGTCATATACGTTCGGCTGGCTTCCGCCGCCGCCACCAAGACTCGCACTGCCAACACTAAACGGTTTAAATGTAACAGTTACTTCCGCGAAGTCATATCTCCCGGTAATATCAAAGCAGTCATCGGCCATGCGGCCCATAGGAATAGAATTAAATTTGTCTGCAAATACGTTCTCGCCGACGAACTCAAGCTTATATGGTTTGTATTGCACGAAGGCACCGTTCTCGCTTTTATTGTAGCCTAAGAAAGCCTTTCGAGCATCGTTGATCTTATCCCATGGTATTTTATATTTTGAAGTAACCGATAGTTCAGTCTTTGATGCCTCGAGGGTTGGGTACCCGCGAAGGACCTCAATTTCATTTGAGGCAATCAATGCCAGTAAAGGATTTTCTCTTATTATGTAATTTATTGCCATTAGGTCAACCCTCCTCGGTTTGCAGTGTTTTTAGCTATTTCGTCAAGTTTTTTATTTGCATCTTTCTGCAAAGCCAACCCTTCATCCTCATTTTTAAGTATATCCTCTTGAAGCGCATCAAATGATTTAACGCCACTCGATCGAGTCACATCTTTGCCGGCCAGGTCACGAATCTTCTTATCTGCCGCCTTCCCAATACGATCACGCTCTTCGTCGGTCTTTGCCGCGGCCTTGAGGCGCTTTTCTTCTTCTTCAATGTACCGGGTGGATTTCTCCTTCTCAGTCTCAACAAAGTCCAAGAAGCTGTCACGGTTCCGCTTTTCTTCTTTTGCCTTGCTGGCCTTATCTGCGGCTTCCTTGGCAGAAGCGGCTTCCTGTGCTGCGGTAATCTTGGCAGACGACAGTTCGCCAATACGAACAATTTCCGAATCGATGGCCATGACAATCTTGAGTCGCGCTTGTTCTTCTTCTTCCGAAATGTCTTTATTTAATAAAGCGATAAACTGGATAGCTCGCCTCGCTTCGAGTTCTTTTACTACCAAAGATAACTGCCGCTTTATCTTTTCTACTTGAGAATCCGCTTTACTTCCAAATAGTTCTGTATTTTTAAGAATCATTTTATCAAGACTAGCAGACACGACCTTGAGCTTATTTATATTATCCTGAGTAGAAACCAGCTTTTTAGATGTCTTACTCACACCATCGAAGGCCATTTGAGTTTCTTTTATCTTAGCAATAGCCGCATCGTATTTTTTAACATCAATAAAATCGTCCATGGGTTTTGCCTCGACCTTTTTACCGGACCATATGGTATCCAGTAAATTCTCGAAAAATCCCTTCTGATTATTAAAAGCGTTCTTGGCATCCTCCTTTACTTTTTCGAGGGCCTTATGAGCATCAAGAAGATCCGTTGCCGCCTTTTCTAATTCGGTCACACCTCTATTATTCCCTTGTGCCATCTCTTCATTTAGAGAGACCAGACTGGTTTTGGCATCCTTCAACGATTCATCCAACTTGTTTATCTTGCCGTCGAATTCATCAAATGTGGCTGTGGCCCTCCGAACTTCGTCATTCAAAACACCTAAAGCAATGGCAGTGGCTCCAAGTGCCAGCGCTAAAGGTCCCAATGTGGCCAGCGTAATGCCTAACCCTATCTGCGCCGCCGCCATAGCGATCATTGCGGTACGAACTGCTAAAATCGTCGTTAGAAGGGCCTTAAAGATGATTATAGACGCGGCAATTTGTGCAGCCAACTTAGTGTTTTCAACCAAAAGTTCTTTATTAGCCTGCACCCAGGTGACTATATTGGACACAACCTGGTTGATTGTTTCGAGCATTGCTTCCGCATCCGGGAGGAATGCGGCACCTATAGTCTCTGCGGTTTCCTGCAAGCCTGCCTTCAATACTTTCATCTGCCCGGCAAAACTAGCCGCCTCACGCTCTGCGGTACCCAATGCGTCTTTGGATCCCTCGAGGATGATATTGAAGCGAAGCATGGCTTTTTCGGCTTCTGTAAGGGTCTTTGGATCCATTCCGCGATTGAACGCTTCCTGCTTGAGCCGGGTTTCTGTGATGACAATACCGTATTTACGCACGGTTTCGGTATTACCGACCAGCGCAGACTGTAGGTCCCGGATTACATCGTCATCGGCTTTATCATTGAATGCGGCCAGGTCAAGTGCTAGGGCCACCAGGGACTGAGAAAGCTTCCGCGCTTCGGCTCTGCCAAAACCCAACGGCACAAATGTATCCTGCAAGGTGGATAAGAAGCGTTTAAGGTCAGTGGTGCTTCGTCCCAGAGTGGAGGCAAGTTCATTAACGAACTCATTCGCCGCATCGGATTCTTCTTTGAATACAGCCTCAAATTTCTGTATTACTTCCTGTGCCTGGCTGGCTTCGTGTAGAAAAAATGCAAGCCCGGCAGATGCACCGAGCAAGAAACCCTTTGCCGCAGTATCCAGCTTGTTTAGTGCACCGAGATTCTTTTCAAGGGTGGAGTTTAATGCCTTTGAATCTTGCTCAAATGTCCCTGTATCAAGGGAGAGCTTAACTATTCCTGTTGCCGCGCTGAAACCGCCTAACATATTTAATATCCTTCTTTCAATCCATCAAGGACCTGGTCTATATAGAATAGCGCCTGGCTAAAGCTAAAATTCAAGACCATAATCGGGTCCCGATAATAATTATTCAATAGTTTTATGAGCGACCGGAACGATGAACCTCTTTCAATTTCTTCATACTCTTTCAGCTTTCTTTTGCTGATCGGTTTTAAGCCTTCGTAAGCTCCATCGTCTTCGGGTCTTCGGAGTCCTTCGACTCGTTTTTTTTTGCGGCGCCACCTTCTTTGAGGGATTCCTCAAGCTCAGTAACCATTTTTAAGGTCTCTGCCACACTACTTTCGATAGTGTTTTTGACATTCTTAGCCCATTCAGGACTTCCCATGTCGGCAAATATATTATCCAAAACCAATAAGTTCCGGGCAATTGTAACCACATCCGCGAGAGACATTTTATTGACTGTTTCTCGGCACTGGTCCCTGGTTAGCTGATCTTTGCTTCCTGCCTCAATAGACAATTCTACAATATGTTTTTGATAGGTCGCTGTGTCCAGAAGCTTTAAACCTTCCACGCTGGTGATCGATACCCGATTCCTGAATTGATACGCCCGGTCAATTAAAATAACCTTTGTATCTTCATCCGGCTCATACATTTTCATCGCCTCAACCGCTTGATCGATAATGTCCTGTCGCATATGATGCTCCAAGATACTATACTGCTCAAGGCTCAATGCCTGGTAATTACGACCTTTGTATTCATATTGTGGCTTTACGCCGTCGCCATTATTGCTCATAATTTCGTCCTCCTAAGTTATTGAATAATTATTATGGGTTGTCAGTCGGCGTAAGTATTCCATTACCTTCGAAGGAAACAGACCACTTTACCAGGTCATTGGCACCATCGATTGTTACATCAACCGGCATCGCAGTGACAAGAATATTCCCAGTGTAAGTACAACCTTTTCCGGCTACACCTTCGGCAGTATTTGCCGTGAGGTCGAAATAATCACCAGGACGGAAGTCAGGGCATTTACCATCTTCTGTGGCAAACTCAAACGAACCATTCCAGTCGTCGAATGTTGGGATTTTACCAGTTGCACCAGCAGTACAGTTGGATTGGAACTTTACGAAATCGATGAAGTCATTGATTGTAAATTTAGTTATGTGACAAAGCTGGTTCCCGTCCTTTTTGACGTTCCCATCTTTACCGGTGATTGGATCATTAGCCATTATATGACTCCTTTTTTTTATTTTGTATTGATGTTAAGTTCTTCTTTGTTAATAGAATACGATACTAGTAAACTTTGAAACGATGACCAGCCCTCGATCTCTCCCTCAAATATACCAGCATCGACCGCCTGGCCGATTGAGCCGACTTGCCATTGCATTGAATATATAAACGGAAGACCAAGCGTGTCGCCATACTGATTTATCGCCAGAAGCAACTGCCAGGTAATCTCCAATATATCATCCACATTATTCCCTTTGTCGAATAGTGTGAAATCAAAACCCATCGCCAACCGCCCATGACAATTTGTGAACGCCAGCATTTGTGTTAAATCTAACTCGCTCGGAGACACGACCAGGGTCGGACTGTGACCTGCGTTCGCAAGAATAGATGCACGGATCCCGGCATTCATTTTCTTCTTATATGAGATAATATTCAAATCCTTGATCAGCTTCTTAAAATTACCCCATGCCTTCAATGAAGCCTCGAGAGCATCAAGGGTCTGCTGAAAGGGATTTTTTTGTGATAGTGGCTGGGCTTTAATTAGAGAACTCATCTGCCCCCCTTTAAATCGGCAGACATTTTATCAAACATCGCCTGAGACGCACGGACCATTGCACGCATTGCCTTTTGGGACGGAGGCACCAGTATCTCACGAGCAGGGACATTCCCTTCGCCGTTCTGGTGGATCCGGGCAAGCTGGTTAAACGACAGTTTCTTGTCGTGCATCGCATTGCTGAAACCAACCTCTGCCGCCAATTCACTGCCAAGGATAACCATTTTGTTACCCAGGGCCCCGAGTTGAAGCGCGTTTTTAAGCTTACCAATTTGAACTAATATCAGGTCATTACCTTTTTGCTGGGCAGTACTTCGCTTGATGGCCTTCCAATCTCCGCCACCACGTGAATTCTTATTGAAGCGACGTTGCATATCGGCCAGGTAAATTATTACCCAAGCACGAATCAACTGTCGGGTGTATGAATTCGGAGAGGTTGCCCTCTGCACGTATTTAACCCAATTCGCATCATTCACTTTTAGTACTGCTGAACTCATTTAGTTAACCTGTATATTTAGTCCTTTTTTCGCTACTGCTTTAATCAGGGCCTTCTTGAGATCGATGTCGCCACCGGCCAGGCACAACTGGGGTACCTTGTTAAGGTGGGCAATCAAAGCAACCGCATCCATAATACCCTTGGCATGGACAAGACCTATCTCGCCATTAGCACTCTTTGTGCCCATAGCATAAATGGTCTTTTCAGCGTTGATCTGCTCTTTCGGATCTGTGCGCAGCGCCCAAGTCGTCGGATTGGACAAACCACCAACGACGATGCTTGTGCGACCTTTATGATCAATCGCAAATTCCTGGTCACATTTCGAAATAATAACAATGCAGGTATCCGGCAACACGGTCTTTTGTGTTGGTTCCTTCTTTTTTAATGTGGTCTTCTTAGCCATAACGTCCTCCTATTATACTTTAACGCCCCAAATATATACTTCGATGTTTGCATCGCCACCGGCTTGGTTAATGAACTCAAGTACGTCATTCTGAGCAACTATAATTGTATAAGCAGTTGGGCTCATCAATGGCGCAGAAGATGCTCCGGGTGGAATTGTCGCCGCGAACTCATCCTTTGTACTAACACTGTCAGCAATAGAGAATAGGACTGAGGCAAGACTGGAACTCAGGTTTTTAATCAAAAGTCCTTTAATTTCTGCAAAGCCGAACGTTCCACCCAGCTCATCAGTAAGAGCCGAAGAGATAGTCAGATTTTGAGTTGCAGCAGATGCGATTGTGTAAGGGATACGATAAACACCATTGATCTGGCCTGAACCAGTTCCTGCGGTGAATGCCTGAATTGCGTTTGCAACGGTGCTGGGAACTTGATCCTGGGCTTCGCCGAGTGCAACTCCGTCTTTGATCTCTAACCAGTTACCGTTTGCTTGGATGTTTCCTGTGATTGACATATCAATGTCTCCTTTTTTATTTAGTATTTACGAACTCTATTTGTGCCGAATATTCCCGGAGGGACGACCACTGGCACGTTGGTTTGGTTGTCATACCATTTCTGGCACCTTAAAGTACTTGCTTTCGAGGCATAAAGTGTGAGCTTGTTCTGGGCTGTTTTCTCAGTGGCTTTCAACGATTCCAACTGGGTTTCATTCCCTATCTGTTGACCGCTGGCCATGTCCCAAATAGCAAGTTGAATAGCTATTCGCTTAATACCAACCAGGGCATTCGAGGTCAAGGGAACCAGTGGTACCTCATAGCAGGATTCATAAAGCCGTTCGTCGATTTCATTCTCGGCCGCCGCAATGGCACCATTGACAACATCCGTGTCTATGGTAGTTGCATCCGTCATATTGGGCTGACTCAACCAGGTAAGCTGATCTTTGCCGCAGAAATACTCAACATCATTTACTTCAATATATTGTCCCATAAAAACATCCTCTGTTCTATTGTGTACATATTTTGTACTTTACCCTTAAAATTTCAAATAACAAAAAAATCGATGAAATAACATTTATAAATCCTTGTGCTCTTCGTGCTCTCTACCACTTTCCTTGAGGGCCAACGTAATTAATTTTTGGGTCATATTCCATTATATTGAGTAGTTAGCTGTAACGTAAGCGTCGATTGGGTCTTTTATTGAATCGTGTATTGCTTGAGTATAAGCGCCTTCGACGATTACGGAATTAATTTCGTTTTGTGCCGTTAACCAATCGCCCGTTATCACATAATATTTTACGTTTTTTAATTTCAATTCAATAAAAAAAGCGTCTGGCATTGTTATTTCTGAGGTTGTTAATTTTATATATAAATGCGCCCGCTGTTCTTGAAAGAAATCGATTCCGTCGGCTTGTCTTTTTTGATATATGCTAATTACATTAAAGGTTGTAATATCGGCAATCGTTAATGAATTGTATTTATTTATTATTATATCTTGTATGGCTTGAATCGGTTCATCATTAAAAACAATATTGACTTCTATATCACTGTATATAATCGCATCAATTGTATAATTATCCCTGAGCCACTTATTAAAAAATTTCCTATCTGCGCTTTCATTTATTGAATTTATGATCATTACACCCACCTTGATAAAAGTAATCTGCGGATGCCCAACAAATCACAATCATTTCCCGCTGTGTCCAGTTGCGGTGTTACTATATCACCTTTTTTAATGTCCAATATTTTAACCGTGATTTCGATTCCATTAAGTTTGTTTTTGAGTAAATATTTTGGGGTTGCACTATCTGATATTGATATTCCCCCGTTTGCAAATGCAACAAATGCCGAAATGTTTCTGGAAGGATTTATACCAATAAAGACACACGCCATATAATCGCCGTCATAAGGTGCAACAAAAGATAAGTCTGGAATATCTATTAAAACACTGGAATTAAAATCAAGTGAATCATTATTAGAAACAATCTGCTTTGAAGGGTTGCACTCATAAAATTGATCTATCATTTGAGCCATTCGAAAATTTGGCGTTTGATTTATTAAATTCATTTTTATAGATCCAGATATGGTTGAGCTGCTGCCGTTGCTGCTGCTTCATCTATTGCAGCAAGCACAGCATCAATATAAGTTTGCGCCATTGTTCGCTCTGTCAAGACTTGAGTTGCGACAACTGCCAATATATTGGTCAAGTCTGCCATGTCAATAATGTTGTAGGTATCCCGTTCGTCATACGTCCAGACTTCAAATGGATACGTTACTAAACTAAGCGTGAATAATGTTTCAAGCTTATCCCAGTTGTCTTGTGCTTCTATTGAACAACTGAACATTTTTCCAGTAGTCGCAGGGTATTCAGCAAGTATAAAAAAGTTGTCAAATCTCCAAGAACGTTTTAAAACAATTTCCTCCACAATTGAATTTTTGAAAGTGTCCAAATTTGCAGGAACTGGAACGCCTATTTCGTAAACAATTTCAACAAGTGCAGGAGATGCAAAATCCCAAGCCCATAATAATTCTAAATCAATCAAGTCTGAATCAATCCCTAAATAGTCTATCGGATTAAGTGCGGGCGTATAACTATTACAAAAATCAGTAACCCCCGTTGCTTCGTCTACTGCTGTTCTAAATTCCTGCAATGGGATTAATCCCGTATCAATTAAAACTATTCCGACTATCATTTTAACTCAACTCCTGTATAAAATACATCGTGCATTCCCCGGGCTTTTGACTTGCATCGTACTCAATTTCGACATAATCGCCAGCAGTCACCGAAACGGATATTGTTTCCACTCCCCCATCATTCGCATTCATGGAACTTAAAACAACTGTCTGTTCAACCACCCCGTTTACATGTATTTTCATTTGTGTCGTGGTGTCCCCGTCTTTTGTTTTATATGCCAATCTTATCAATGTCCCGTCCATTGCAATGGGCTGTCTGGTTTTCGGTTTAGTCGAATCGTCTCCGTCTGTGCTTTTCCCATTTGCTATTAAAAAACTTCCCGTTCCGTCACTCTTTGCCCCGAATGGGCAACAAGCGATATTCCCCGCTGGGTTCGCCCATAGTGGATCGTTACCAGTACCTAATGTTTTAAGGAATTGCCCCGAAACACCTGATCCTAAATTTACTATATTACCCGATCCATTAACATAAAAAATATCACCTTGCGACAATGTTAAACCGCTAATGTCTGTCAACGATTGATCAATAGGCTGTTTACCGGCAAGGGCTGTTTCTAAGTCGGTTTGATCTGTTAACGTTCCAGAAATCGCACCCCAAGCCACGGAAGCAACTGAAAGGGACTTAACTACATTTGAACTATCTTTTTGCTTTAGTATCCCAGCGTCGCTGAATACAACAATAGTACCTGCCGCAATTGTTCCATCGCCGGGCTCGGTGCTATCCGACCAAATTATCTGTCCATTTGCCATTATGTGCAAATCCTTCCGTTTAAGGTTATACCGCCGATTATTTCAAGAGCGCCACATGCAATTAATGCGAAACCGCTATCTATAACAAGCTGGTCGCCAGATTCAATTCTGTAAGGCATTAAACCACCAAGACCAGACGGCAAGACATCAAGTGGTAACTTATCACCAGACGGCATTTCGCTCAAATCTCCGCTATTATCTACTAATGGTCTTCTGATCGCCATGCTATACTTTTTCTATTGGGTTGGATGGTTCGAATGCGATCTCAGTAAGGGATAAAGACTTACCAACTTTCTGGACAATGTTTCCACTTGAGCTTGGTGCTGTGGTAACTTCGCCACCGGCTGTTGTGCTGAGCCAATATGTTACGCCCAAAGATAATCCAGCATTTGAAGCATTAACACCTTCGAAAAATACTGTATTTACAGCAGGGGCAGTACTTGAAGCAGAAACAAATCCAGTGACCTCTTTGCCAACTGTTGTCGCGTCCGCTTTACGCAGTTTAACGGTACCTGAATCATCAAAAACATTTACCCAGTCGCCTGCGTTTAAGTCTTCAAATGTTGTCATGCTGACTGAATCGTCTCCTATACCGTTAGGCATAAAGGTTATATCTAACTTACCGCCCGCATCCGTCCTTGGGATTTTATCCGCATCACCAGCACCAGTACTGACATTGATTGCCCGCTCTTCTTTTATTTCACCGTTTTCTTCCGTTAAGAATCTTCCGTCTGCCATTGGGTACTCCTTTATTGTTATACTTTTTGGATTGTTTGTTGTATTCTTATAAATATTTTAGTTGCTGTTAATGCCTGAGCTACCAGGGAAACTATCCCAATGCTTGGGGCCGTTTGTGTACTTAACCCGGTAAGCCCAAGCCAGATAGGCACGTCCGGGGTAAAGCTAAAGCTTGGATCCGTTAGTTCACCAAGCATTTTAATGTCCACACTGGCACCGGATGAAGCGGCAGTGATGGTCATTCCGAGTATCTTATTACCATCTGCGGCGGTACTATCTGCCAATATGGCTTCGCCGAGTGCATTGGTCGTCACCCATTTTTGACCACCCAGTGCTTCGCCAGCCACTAAGCTTATAATGTTACTATCAGGATTTACATATATGGCATCGCCTGATGAATCAAAGCCGGCAACGGTATCAGGGTCACCGGTATGTCCGGATATATCCCAAAGCAGACTATTTAGTGCTGCATGGTTAAGTGTGCCACCAGCACTACTGCTCTCGATACCGCCATCCACAAACACAAAATTAAGCGCCTGAGACAGTATAACTGGATCGTCATGAGGTAAAACCTCGACAACAGTCATATTATCAGTCACGACCTGGGCATTGCCACAATCGTCAACAAGGATATTCGTCTCATCCCCTTGAAGGATCTGTATATCCTCGCCACTACCTGGCGATACTATAAAATTGTCGAAGACTGTGTCGACTGTCCATGTATTATTGTCGGGCACTAATCAGTCTCTCCCTGCTGCAATGTAAAATTCCCACGAAGGGGTTTAGCCGGGTTCAGTTCCGGGTTGTTCGTAAAATCTACTTTTATATCAAAATTGACCGGCTTGTTTATTGGAAACAATGTGTAGTCGCCAGGAAGTATAGCCATTTCAATCGTGCCAGGCTTTGCTGGGTCCGTAACCATGCCAGACACCAGATTGGACGTCTGTGACGTCAGGGCCAGTATTACGTTGCCCTCAGAATCCTTAAACGTGCACGAACAAGAACTCTCATCGAATAAGAGAGCCGCTTGAGTCTCTGCATTTTGGAACTGCCAGAACTGATAGAATTTAGCGCCACTATAGCCACTAAGATTTAGTAATCCAGGGTTCATATCTCACCTTAAAATTAAAAAAGGCCGGCAACTCATCACTGAGTACACCGACCTTCTATGTTGCGTCATCTTAGAACTTAGGAGGACTATAATAACGCAACATAATTCATAATCGCTTACCCAAACTAAATTCTATGGAGTGGTGTCAGCTATATAGACAACATCTGCATTCTTTAGGATTGGACAGAAACAATCGCCATGAGCCCATTTGATGCGCATCTCTTGATCGACATAAGCATAACCATACATTCCGCGAAGAATGCTGATAGAGTTCAACGCTTCCGTGATACCGTTCTGCATATCCCAGGTGCTTGCCACTGGTGTGGTTCCCTGGCCGATCTCATACCAAGCGCTTGTAACGTCTGGAATGAAGATGATCGCGTCATCATCGATCCAGAACTGTTTAACGCCAGCAGAGTCGATGTAATACGCATCACCGAAATACATCCAGTCACGAATGCCAAGCATTCCCTGTGGGATATTTCCGCGAAGGATCTCGTCGGACATGTTGCTGTTCTGACCAGCCCATTGCGCAGAAACGTTTTCGTTCTTAGCAAGGTAAGTCAAGATGTTTGCACCGTACAGAGCAGTGGTAAGCTGAAAGCCGGTATCAGTAACCGATTTACGCTTGATCAATTGCACCTGTGCTGGAATGTCTGTTGTTGCTGTTGCCCAAGAAGCAGAGATAATACCATCGATATCACCTTGATTCGTTGCCGGAATACCAAAATCAATGGTATTGAATGCACCTGAGTCAGTTGGGAGCAGATTGTAATCGCTATCATAGCTGACCTTACCTGTTGCAATTACGGAACAAACCGCAGAGATGCGAAGGTTGGTGAAACGAGCGATAAAGTTTTCACGCTCATTATCCATTTTAGTTTCCAGACGAGCTATGTTGCCAGGATCGCCACCTTTGAGCAATACAATATCCATTGCATTAAAAGCTTTTTCTTCGCCAGAAGAAAGAAGTGTGATTTGCTCTTCACTTACATCTTCCGGGTTAGCAGTATGACCCTTAGCGCCGTACTCTTTGAATTTGGCTGTATCACGTGCACCTAAGACGCGCATGTACGAACCCTTGTTTCCTTCAAAGTCATCATTGAAGGTATTAAGCAATGCGCTTGGCATTCCATCAACAGGGAGACCGGACAAAGTTTCTTGAACGATACCTACCTGTTTAGTTATTGAGAGGATGTCACCTAAACTGGCCATTATTTGCTCCCTGCTGATTCAGCATATTTTAGTATTTTTGTTAATGTAGCATCGGAATAACCAGCATCATCGAAAGCCGTACAAGCAAGCTCTGCAATTTTTTTCTGATTCGTTTCTTTGCCGAAATCTAGAGACAAAAGAAAATCCAACTTTGATTTCCCGGTGCCGCTTTCTTCAAGATGAGTGAACAAGCCTGCATGTGCTGTTGGCACTGCCGCCAATTCCTTCGCGCGCTTCGCAACAGAGTCCTTTGCAGAAAGGCGTTCCTTGATATTATCAAGTTGACTTTTCTCAACGACTTTGTTTGAAGTTGCTTTTGGTTTAGCTTTAGCCATGATCTACTCCTACCCTACAAACGATTCACGGAAGGTGAATTGACCGGTAACGTTTAGTTCAGCACGAAGTGCATTGCGGAATACTCCGGCAACAGGCCAGAAAGTAACACCGGATTCAAGTACCCATGCGGCAGTTGCAGGAATGAAACTGAGATCAACATTTGAATCAGTAACTTCATTTGTAACGCGCTGTGGGAAACCTTCATTAAATCCGTTATAGATTGTGTTCAAAGTTTCTGAACCATCATCTGGTTGGATCCATGCATCTGCGGCATAAGTCGCGGCGAGGTTTGTCACTGTGATAATACCAGTGCCAACATCAACTGCGGAAAATGCAACTGACTGCTTAGTCAAAACGCCACCAACAAGTCCCTGGTATTGAAATGTTCCTGCGGAACCAATACGACGAACGAGCTCAATTGCACTTGCAAGAGTAGTTGTGATTTCTGTTTGCCCAGAAGTATAGGCTTCACCGAGACCAATTACAGCTGGAGCGTATTTCCCAGAAGCAGTAACGCGACCGAGAGGCATTCCAGAAAGTAAATACTCAGGTGAGGTGGAATTGGATGGATCACGTGTTAACGATCCGTCTATTACACCACCGCCGCGAGCACAGACGATGTCATCAAGGACACGATTAGGAGTAGCGGTTATAAGTGGACCGATACCTGGAGTTTGGTTTTGCTGTGTGATTGGCATTAGTTAGCCTCCTTATTTAAGAAGCCGAGCTTCTCTTTGCTTTTTTGGGCCTTTTCTTTGATGTATTTAGCATCCTCTTCGGCCTGTGCGTTGTCACTTTTTGAGTGATACTCAGAAAGTTTGAGAGTTTTTTCCGATGTTGAAACCAGCTCGATATTCTCAAAAATACCAATCATCTGGTTGGCTAATGTTTCGCCGTCTTCATCTTCGGAGAGATAAAGCTTGTTGATTTTTTCAGGATCTTCATCAATTCCCAATGCGACCTGGAGAGCGTCTTTACTCTTTACATCGATATTGAGCTTTTTGATACGATCGCCGAATGACTTCGCAGAAGTGACCAGGCTCGCGATGGCGCTTTTTTCAGCATCCTTCTCAGCTTTGGCAGTCTTTTTCTGTTCGTCAGCCAGTGATTTATTTGAAACTTCAAGCGATGCTTCAAGTTCAGCAATCTTAGCCACGGATTTATCCTCGACAGGTTTTTCTTCTGTACCGGATTCTTCGCTGAGCTTAAACGATTTAAAGAACTTTTTCATCAAGCTCATTTCTTTTTCGTCAAACTCGTTTTCTTCTTTCTGGTCACCCATATTGGATTCCTCTTGTTTATTAGTGGTTAATACAAATGTTTCTGTATCGGCAAAATATTCGGAGAGTTGTATTTTTTCATATCCCTTCTGCCCTGGTATGACAGGCTTCTGGACTGCGGCGACCCGACGGATAACGGCATCGTACTTATTGCCTTGGGTATCTTCATAGTTAAAATCTAGCTCGATCGATACGTCTTTGGATGATTGGGCAAGCTGAACACCGCCCTCAGTTGTCATTCCAATATCGCAAGTGGCCCAGGATCCATCATCGTTTGCCCGGAACTTATTGCAGTAACCACCAATATTGGTGACGCTGCGGTTTTCTTTATTGCTGTCAAATTTCTCAAAGGGCTTATTATTCGCGCCGGTATGGTTGGCCACGAACTCGATTGAATTGCCATTTTCAACATAACGGTTGGAGTCTTCGATGATCTTTTTAAGCCGAGCCGGTTCAATTTCGAGAACGGATCCGCCGTTTGCTTTGAAGTTTCCGAGGGAAAGAACGTCTTTTTTATACACGACTGGGGTATCTACCGATGGGTTTTCTGCCTTATCAGGGCCGACAGCAAGCGCTGCGGATTGGGCCAGGTGGAACTGGGTCTGTTCGGGTAAATTCTTGTCGCTCATCGTTTGAACCTTGGTGTACAATTTATGCTCATCATTATACAATGTACGTATAATCTATTTCAAATACAAATATTTTTAAGAAAAACTTTTTTATTTCAGGTTGCTAACTAGGACATTTACTATAAAGTGAGTGTAACAAAAGGAGAACAAAATATGGAAAAAGTAAACAGTCCCCGCCCGAACTCATCCCAAGACTACAAAAAATCCGACATGGATTGGAAACAAACCGGCCTCCTGCCAGAAGATGCCGTTGAGCAATACGGCCCTGAATGCGTCAGGGTTGGGCATATAAAAAATGGCTACAATGAGGATATTGTCGAGATCTTTACAGAACGAATACCGAAAGGCCATTCATCGCTTACCGCCTGGCAAACAATAAAAGAGAAAGATGTCCGAATTTTGCTGGCATGCACCGACCTACCAGATGATTGCCCAGGGAGCGTAAACGACGTACCATTTGAATTATTCGCCTATCCACATAAACACGAACTGGGATTTGAAAGATGTCCGCATTGTGGCTCATCGATGGAATATAAAGAAATTATGATAAAGAAAAAAAGTGGCTGAGTGGGCATACTCAAGTCATTTGTAGAGGTAGCTTAATGGTAAAGCTCCCTGAGTGCGTCGGTTCGATTCCGTCATGTTATGTGGTCAAGCTTGGGACAATGCTGGTTCGAATCCAGCTCTCTACACTAAAAAAATCGTCCGTGGCGTAAGCTATTTATCGAATGTTTATCCACTCAGCTTGTGGAAGGTATACAATAAGCAAGCTGGAACATGGGAATTGCCCTCTGAGGTTGAAGTGCGGAACAGTTGCAACTGGGAAACATGGAACAGGACATTGGGGGAAATTGTGGCGCAAGTGAGAACCTTGCCGGACGACCAATTTAAAAAGGAGCAATAATGGAATTCATATATGAGCATGTTACGATCGCCCAACGAAGCGATGTAACCGATGGCGACACAATTGTATTCACCATCGACCTGGGGTTTAAAGTTGCAGTCCGGGAAACCTTTCGAATACTTGAACTCGACACATACGAAACGACCAGGCGGATCCGCCACGGAATAAAGTGCACTGTTGCCGAGGCAAAAAAGGGAAAGGAAGCGAAGAAGTTCGCACAGGATCTTCTCATGGGTAAACGGCTCAAGCTGGTGGTCGAAGGTAAGACAGGCAAGTACGGACGCTGGCTGGCACACCTTTGGGTTGAGCAAACCCGGGCACCCGACAATGTAGAGATTGCCACCGAGGGCGAACACTACTGGCTGAACTATGCGGAATGGATGCGATTCGAATACGACAGAGATAAAAATCCAATATGAGCGAATTTAGAATAGCCATGCGTGAATTTATCGAGGCCATTCAGGAGGTTATCTACCCACCTTTTTTCCGAATCCTTGAATATATAAATTCGAAGCTAAAGAAAAAACCGGAGAAGTATAACTTCAATGTTAAATATTTTCTCAAGGGCGTGCGTATCGACTCGTTCGACTGTTATGAGTGCGGGGATACTAACCTCGAGGCCTTTCTCAATTTAAAGTCGAAGTGTACGTTTGATGGATATGACAAAGTTACAATAACAAGGATATGATATGAGTATAAGCGAAATTAAAGAACTGCGGTATAAGCACGGATGGACGCAGGAGGATCTTGCCGCCAAGCTGGCGTGCAACGTATCAAGCGTTCAGAAATGGGAACAGGGCCTGCGCCACCCAGGTCCCAAAGCCCGGAAGAAGATGGAGGCGTGGAAATGACACTCGCCCAGCCAATTTATCTCGAGAGAATTAAAAAGGGAAGCATTTACTGTGCAAAGGCAGACTGTAGCCGGGATATCGGAAAAGGGCAATTGTTCTGTCTAGATCACTTCACACAATGCCGAAACCCTCGATGCCACAACGAAAGAGCAGTCCCGAGTAAATGGTGCAAAGACCACATAGGAGAAATGAAATGAACATTCAAAAACAGAACTTCCTTGAGCAACAGCTCATCCTCAAGGAGATAGAACTCAAGGCCCACAAATCGTTAAATGAAACACAGGTCCCGGCTGGGGATAAATGGAATGTCTCTGCGGAGGCTGTTGTGGCGATGGAAGTAATAATAATGAAACGAGAGATCGATGCGCTCAGAAAAGAAAACTTCCCCAAGGGCATCTGCAACTGGTGCGGTACCAACTTGAAGGATGGCAACTTTGTCTTTGCCAGCAAGTCGCCGTTCTCATACTGCAACGAGGGATGCATGAAACTGCACGAAGATATGATTCTAAAAAAGGCGGCACAATGAATATATTAAGTCGAGTAGAAATTAAGAGAGCAGAGCGTGAAGCGAATGCCAAAAAGACAAAAAGAGAAAGAGCGGAGGTTGCCTTCCAATTACACAATGAAGGGAAAACGTATGCTTATATATCAAGGGTTCTTGGAACGAAGGTGCATGGTATAAAGACTTGGATTCTGGAAGGCACTATAATTCTACAGGCAAAAGAGATTGAAGAATTAAAACAGGAAATTAAATCCCTTCAACCATCGGTGCCGCTTTCCAGTTCGTCTCAAAGTTCTCCGAATCGTTCACGTTCCTGATCTCCGACCGCTTTATATCTTCCTTCTCAAATACCTCGATCGCCTGGCACCGGCACGCATATCCACATGGCGGAAAGTTTATATCCCACCACGGATTGTTCTTCGGCAGGACCGTTCCATCAGCCTTTGCGTGTAACGGCCGGACATTCTGGTCGCCCATGGTGACATATTCGAATCCCCAAAGGATCGTGCCCAGGATTGGATCCGCTGCGCTCTCCCAACGACCCCCGGCCATAGCAATTTGCGTCTCCGTCCGGTAAATAGTCGTGTACCAATAATCGTGCTGGGCAGAAGTACCGGCTAACTGAAAGGCCCTCTTTATTCTTTTTATGCCTTGAGCTTCGGTGAGCTCATTGATGGTTATATCTTGAATGGCGTCAGTTAGCCGGCTATTCAATCTAGTGGAAAATTCTCGTCCTGCGGTCCTTGCAGTCATTTGGTATCGGCTGGCGATTCGCTGGCGTTCTGCCAGGGATAGGTCAATCTCATCGGCCAGGTCAGATATGCCAGAAGCGTTCGGCTCTATTGCAAAAGCAAATATGTCCTGCTCGTTGGCGGATCCGTGGCGAGCAGTAGAAAACCCGGCATTGACAAGTGCCTGGCGAAGTTCGTCTTCTTCTTCTGTGAGCATTACACTGGGTGGCGACTGGGTGGCTGAGGCCCGGCTATACATTACCATGCCGAGTAGATGCGCTATTATTGCACCGATCTCCACTTGCACAGAGAAAACCATGGAATACTTGTCGATCACCGGTTCAAACACATAATCCCCAGCCTTATACTTCTTTATCAAATCTTTATAAAGCCCCAAGGAAAGCTGGTTGGATGTACGGACGCCCTTCCTGGTAGCCTTATCCAAGGCACGCTGGTATTTGATCGCCAAGTCTTTTGAACGTTTACTAGCCATTTAGTTCCTCGAGGATGCCTTCGACTATATCAAAATCGTCCATCCACACGCCCTTTACATCGAAAGTATTTTTATTCATGAATGCCAGGAGGTTCTCAATGCCGATTTTAATCATCTGTTTTATCCGGGAAGGCGGCATCGATATTCTTATCCATTTGGGCGTGCTTGAGAACGATTCCACGTTGCTGTTCGGTAAGTCCATGAAGCAAAGCCAGGAGTTTACCAACCTGGTTGATCTGATAAAGCATGTAATTTATTGCCTGGGTAACCTCATCAACATCGAGATCGGTGAGTTCCCCCTTTTGGATGAAGTCGGCAAAGCGCTCTGAATCAATGGATTTTACCAGCTCTACAGCACCGCTGTATACTTCGGGGTGGATTTTGAGGTTGTTTCGGACATTCTTTCGAAAATCGATTAGTGGTTTCTTACTCATTTTGGGCGTCCTCCTAAGACTTTATTAGTTTTTATTATTGTTGTATATCTGGATTTTCAGCGTCATTGCCCCGGGTAAGCATTTCCTGTTGGCGTCGGAGCCGTTCTTCATTTGGTATCTGGCTGGCTTTAATTTCTTCATCCGAGTTCTTGGGTATGCCAGCAAGCTCCATCAATTCAGGGGCATCGACTAGATCATGGAATTCACCGAGGTTGGCAGGGTTGCCAAGGACCAGTTTGGCAATTTCAGACACCAGCGCAACAACGCGTGGGTCAATTGCCTCCGCCTCGAGATAAACATCCGTCCGGGCTTCGGGGCCGAAATTGATCTCAAGCAGATCGCCGACCAGGGTTTCGCTTATCTGTTGGAGTACTTCGTCAAGGCTGATCTTAGCCATGCGTTCCATAAATTCTTTGTGCTCTCCGGATTCTGCCTTGGTACCAAACTGGCCCTCTTCCACGGCCCGAGGTAAAACCAACCACTGGTGCATGACCTGGTGATCGTAATAGCGAAGTCCCTCGAGGAATGAAGGACCGGCAGTACCAGAGCTTTCATTCATTTCGATTTGCCACTTCTGCAAACCTTTCATTTGGCTCGGATTGATCGTCTGGCCATTGCTCAAAATATCGTGCATCAAGGCCGCTGCATTGGATGGAACGACGGTTGGAAGGTTGGCGTGGATTGTTTCAGCCAGCTGTATTGCAATAATCGAGCTGTCGACTTCAACACCATCCATGTCCCGGCTTTGTCCTTCCGGATAAGTAATAGTTGGTGCGGCTCCGACCGATTTACTCAGATAAATACAATATTGCTCAATGATTGCCTGGTATCCGTCCCACCACTCGATCGCTTCCTGATTCATCGATGTGCCGTATTTACCGTTGTGGCTTCCTTCTTCATCCCATGTATAAATATAACTGTTCACCTTTTCGAGGATTACCTCATAGTCGGTGTCGGGGAATACTACCAGGCCTGCAAAGTCACCGAACTCATCGTCGGCAATAACCACATCGTCTGGCTGTAGGAATTTAAGTTTGTGGTATATGGCGAGCTCTCCGGACAACCCAAACTGTTCGCCTGGCACAAACTTCCATACTCGTTCGAATTCAGCAACCCCATTAAACGGAGCCATCAGTGCAATATTTTTGATTAGCCGGGGATAGACTGTCTTAACAAATGCATCGCGTATAAAATCGACACGCTCATCGGGAACATCGTCATTGCGCTTCTTTACCAGGACCTTACCAGAACGGATTGGAAGGGCATGTGCAAATCGGGAAAGCTTCATCGCTCCCCATGGTTTCATTTCATTGAAGGTTTGATATTTCTTTTTAAGTTGGCTTTTACCAAGGCCACGGAAAGTCTTTGCCCACATGGTAGCAACGGCGTTAACATCCCCACTGCTTAGGTTACCCATGGCACCGATACTTTCACCAATGACATTTAAATCCTGTTCGCTTATTGCATCGCTCATAATGGTCGTCCTGGGTTTATTTAATTAACACTATAAGTCTATTTTAACGCCTTTACCATAAAAGGAAAGAAAAAAGCCTCCAAGGTGAACAGCCTTGAAGGCAACATGGTATTAGTAACACGAGTATAGGAAATCTTATGATATCATAAAAATATTTATATGCAAGCTATTCACAAAGTCCATAATGAGATTGGCAGGCTGGTCCGGTGAAATCTTCAAACCCATCTTCTGAAAGACTAAGCTTCAACTGGTCTTCATCATCTGGGTCTTTACCCAGCGCCCACGTTTTGACGTCCATCGCTCGCGGAAAGCTTTTACCCGATTTCTTGGAATCCTTGCCACCGGACATTGAAGTGATGTACTGATGGTCGTTGAACTCGCCATCTTTGATTTCGATAAACTCATCCATGGTGGATACTCCCTGCTTTTGATTCGGCAAGACATGCTTCTCGGGTGAGGATTTCTTGAAGTAGTATTCCTATTTCGTTATCGTTCTCAGAGTAATAACGCTTCTGGCGATTAATCTCTTGC
>JABSOG010000229.1 GCA_013216025.1 Algicola sp.
GTGATCCGCCTAGTCCACTCAGTGATGCTTAAATTTACCTTGAGTGAAGGCAAAGAAGACGCTTTCACCCAGCGCTTATGGAGTACTTCAACCAATGTAGCCAGTGCTGCGATGGCGTTGGCACAGCATCTGGAATTGGGCGAAGATATGGCAGATGATTTGTATAGCATTGGTTTGTTTCATGATGCTGGTATGGCGCTTATTCTCGACCAAAGCGATGATTATCCTGACGTTGTCAAACAGGCATACAACCAAAGTGACGTTACTTTGTCAGAATATGAAGTTGAAAATATTCGAACCTCACACGAATTATTGGGCTTTTTATTATCGCAAACCTGGGGCCTTACTGCACAGTTGAGTAATGTCATCGCCTACCACCACAGCCCGTTGATCATTTTGGCTACGGGTTCATCCAAAGAAAAACAAATGCTGGCCTTGTTGAAACTCGCTGAGCACATGACCGGCCTGCCAGAGTTGCTGACCGGTTGTACGCTTGATGTAGAATGGGACAAATATGGTGATCGGCTACTTAGAGTGCTGGCACTTGAAAGTTTTCAACTGCCAGAATTAGGCGAAGCGTTAGATGAAAAAGGTGTCGGCAACATCTACCACCGTTAATCGGAAGTAATCCAGCACCTACCCAAGCCCAATAATATAATCCAACCCACCGGTTATCGCCGCTACTTGAGCACAAATGCAGTTTTCGTCATTTGCCTTGGGGCTGTCGGGATAAACCTCGGTGGTGGTTTTGTATTTGGCATCACTTAACCCAGCACACAAACCCAATGCTTTGGTGGCATAGTTGATCACGCCGAATTGTTCGAGTGGCACACCAATCAATTTTCCATCGTCATCAGCCGGTGCAATGTGGGTGACTTTTGCAACAGATTCGATCATCGCGGTTTGGAATTCAGGCTGAGGGTTTTGCGTGTCACCCACCAAATAAAAACCATCCGGGATATTCCAATTGTCATTAACTGTCCCTTCGCGGGCAGCCAATGCGGGTCTGAATTCGCTGTTATCGGTGTCGGTGGTTTCGTGCAAATCAAAGTGCGCCAGCAAGTCGACATTCAACGATTTTAAATAGCGTATCAGTGCAGCAGACTCTTCAGCCGGGCTGTCGTCATAAAACGAGCGGTTGGGATCTATCGCATCAGGATTCCAACGGTTAATGGTCTCAAAACCCCAAGGGCTGACACAAGCGGCAACCACGATATTAAACTGGTCGCTGTATTGCTGGGCTTTGGTTTGAACAAATCGAATCGCCCCGTGTACGCCGCTGGTTTCGTAACCGTGCACGCCGCCGGTGACCAAAACGGTCGGTTTGTTCTCATCCCAATTGCGGGTTCTTATGGCAAATAGTGAGAAGGTTTTGTTGGCGTAATTCAGTTCTCCATATTGTTCAACATCAAAGTCTTTTTTGAGTGGTTCGAGTTTTACCAGCACCTCATCCTCGTAAGTCCGTTTGACGGTTTGATTGGCCAGCCATGCTGATTTATGTTCATCGGTCCATTTTTCGCCGGGTGTGCCAATCGGATAGCGTTGTGCTGAGGTCATGAATTCACCTTTTTGTGGGTTATCATTTAAATATGGCCATCAATATATACAAATGCGCTTACACCTTCAACTAATGTACAATGCGAGCCTCTAAAGCCCGCAAAGATAATGACCATGTTAAGCAGTACACTTAAAAAACAATATCAGGCCGTCACCAAAAAGTGTCAATATTCGCTAGTACGTCACCCAAGGCGTTCTATGGCCGAGTACTTGCAAGAAATCATCCCACTGGCCGAAGCCTATGACGACCCCGATGTTTACGGCGAAGGTCAGGTCATCGAAGATTTTGAACAACAAGTAGCAACGCTGCTAGGTAAAGAAGCCGCCGTATTTTTGCCCTCTGGCACCATGGCCCAACCCGTTGCACTGCGCATTTGGTCTGATCGCAACAAATCGAAATACGTGGGTTTTCATGCCACCAGTCATTTGGAATTGCACGAACACAAAGGCTATCAAGCGTTGCATGGCTTACAGAGCGTTTTGCTCGGCCAGCCTCAACGCGTAATAAACCTTGGCGACCTGCAAAATGCAACCGACCCGCTAGCGGCAGTGGTTTTAGAGTTGCCAATGCGCGAAATTGGCGGGCAACTGCCAGACTGGGCCGACCTAAAATCCCAAAGTGACTGGGCAAAGCAAAACAATATCGCCCTGCACATGGACGGCGCGCGATTATGGCAATGCACCGAACACTATGAAAAATCGCTGAGCGACATTGCCGACCTGTTCGACTCAGTTTATGTCAGTTTTTACAAAGATTTAGACGGCATTGCAGGGTCGGTTTTGGCAGGACCAAAGTGGTTTGTGCAAGCAGCTCGAACCTGGTCACGTCGAGCCGGTGGTAATTTGAGTTCGCAGTATCCTTACTTATTGGCGGCCAAAGCCGGTTTAGAAAAAAACCTGCCACTGATGCCAAAAATGGTCGAAACAGCGGGTTTAATCGCCGAGCATTTTAATCGATTTGAACAACTGAAAACCATTCCGGCCAAACCACCAACCTGTATGTTTCATTTGCGAATAAACCAATCACCCGAGCTATTAATGCCCAAAATAGTGGCCTGGAGTGAAAGAACCGGCGTTGCCTTGTTTGGGCAGATCAAAGAAAACCATCAAGACAACACGATTTTTGAATTGCACATCAACACAGCCGCGCTGCAACTGACAATAGAACAATGGCGTGATTGGATTGATGACTTTGTTGGTGAGGTTTTGTAAGCGTTTCAATAAAGGCAGTCCGGCAATCATATGAGTGCTAATTTGATGCTTACAGTCACCACAAAGTACCTATTTAAATTATAACTCATTCGTTTGTAAATCCCCATAACCTTGTTAAGATTCGTTCGTTTTTTAACCACTCTGATGCATTCGTATTCAGTTGACCCCGCGTGATTCTCAGCCATTATTGACTACTTGGTCAACTGATGTAAAAAACAACAACCGGAAAGCCCAATGCAAAAGACAATGAGAATTCTAATGAAAAGAAACAGCATATGGTGGACATTACTCTTGTTCATCACCACATTTACCACAGCGCTTACTACCTCATTTCCAACAACAGCAGCCACCGCAGACGCATGGCTCAACAATGATGCGAATGCCATTTGGGACAAGTCTCCCGGCGTTTATAAACAAGGCAACGATTGGTACATGATATTTCACGGGGCGCAGGGCGACACGGAGGTAAAGCTTCAAGGCGATTTCACCAATAACGCAACCAATGCAGTGGCACTTACCCGAACGCCAGATGGACAGTTTTGGTGGTTTAAAGGCACTGATGCCAGCTTTAGCCGAGCCCCGATACATGGTGATAACTACCGTTTTTCGTTGAAAAGAAACGGCGTTGTTGTGACCTTTCAAGACCCCGCTGCCCGCTGGGTGACAACATCTAACTTAGATGAAGGTATGTCGCGAATTCATCTGTCGGACCATTACCAATGGCAAAGTAACAACTGGCAACGGCCCACCCAAGACAAACTGAACATTTACCAAGTTCACCCCTTGCGATTCACCGATCGTAACGGCGGCACCCCCTTACAAGAAGTCACCGAAGAGTTAGATAACGATGGTCAAAACGACTACATCAACAACCTTGGCGTGACCGCGCTCGAACTGTTGCCCGTTAACGAATTTGCCGGCGATTTAAGTTGGGGTTACAACCCGTCATTCTTTTACGCCATTGAAGCTTCGTTTGGCGGGCCAGATCACCTCAAAGCCTTGGTCGACAAAGCCCACGCCAATGGTATTGCGGTGATTTTAGATCTCGAATTCAACCACGTAGCCACCGGCGACAACATTCTTTGGACACTCGACAACACCACCTACATCGACGGCGATACCGTGTGGGGCGGGCTGTACAATTTTGACAACCCGGTCGCCAAACATTTTTTAATCCAAAACGTATTGTATTTGGCCGAAGAATTTCGTATTGACGGCTTTAGATTTGACCACACCAATACCATCCACAATACCAACAGCGGCTTTGTCACCCAGCAAGGCAGTGGCGGCGGTTGGGACTTTTTGCGCGAGTTGTATGGCAAAACCAAAGCACTAGACAACAATATCTGGTTTACAGGCGAAGAATTACCAGACTGGTGGGGCTTAACCGCAGACGACGCAGGCAGCGCAGTTGAAGGCAAAAGTCACGCACCAATGGACAGCCAGTGGACAGACACCTTTCACGACAACTTTAAATCAGTATTGACCGGCGGTCATTTAGATAACCTATGGCCGGTATTTGGCCATTTTGGTGATGGCTGGCAAGACGCCACCGTTTATACAGAATCACACGACGAAGTTGGCAACACCGATGATCGCATCGCCAGACGGGGCCGTGATGGCAAAGGCTGGGAAATGAGTCAACTATCCTTGGCAGGTACCATTTTAGCCCGAGGCACGCCCATGGCATTTATGGGGCAAGAGGCCGGAGAAACTACCCAGTTTCACATCGACTGGTGGGATGACCGCTTGCCACTGAGCGAATACGAAACCAATGCAGGCCGTAAAAAAGTATTGGCTTGGTATCAAAAAATGAATGAAATCAGGGCCAATGACCTCACCACACTGGCCACCGGCAACAGTTGGGTCACCCACATCAACAACGATAACGGCATCGCTACTTTTACCCGCGCTGACGCCAAATACGCCATAGTGATGAACTTTAAAGCCACCACATGGTTTGATTACGACGTGGGCATATCGGGCGGTTACCGCGAACTGGCCAACACCAGTTGGCCTGAATACAACCTTAGTGCCACTACTCTAGCCAGTCGGGGCGGCGATACAGCCTTTAACATCAACAACGTGCATATTCCGGCCTATGGCGTGGTTGTGCTGATGCAAGAACAAGTGGCCCAGCCTGACCCGGTCAGTATTGATTTTAGTTGTAATAACGGAACCACAGCTTGGGGCCAAAATGTTTATGCAGTCGGCAACATAACAGCCCTTGGCAATTGGAATACGGCTAACGCGGTGAAATTAGAGCCAAGCAGCTACCCAACGTGGACAGGCAGTGTTGTTGATTTACCCGCCAACACCACAATTGAATGGAAGTGCATCAAACGTGATGTCGGTGCGGTAGTTTGGCAAGGTGGGGCTAATAATGATGTAACGACTGGGGTTAGTGGCAGCGTTGGCAGTGTGGGGAATTTCTAACCTTATTAATCTTCGTCACGGGGTTGCTGATCATGCCAATAGGCCAGCAGCCCGACCAACAAAATACTCAAAGCCCAAGCATAAAAACCTGCCCCGAGGGCTTTGATATTAATACCGCTATCAAATCCCAGGAACCATTGGGTGGTCGTAAGCGCAGTCAATGAAAGTCCAAAACCAACAACGGCCGCCACTGTACTTTTAAGATACTGTTGTGAAGCAAACAGATAACAGGCAACCACAAAACACACATTGGCATACCAAGCCCAATCACCCATGAAAAAACCAACCCATCCAAAAGTCAAAACCTCATAGCCAAGTACTGACTCATAGGTCTCAAAGATAAAGGCGTTCATAAACAACGAGCTGATAAACAGCAGCAAAGGTATAGCGAGCTGTTTACAGTTGTTAAGGTTAAAGTTGAGTTTGAACATTTGTCCTAATCTGCTTATTTTTGGCGATGGCGTCCCTAATAATATGTATCATTAGGCCGCGGTTAAGTATTTTGAGGGATTTTAGAATGAGGTTTAACCATCAACCAGCACAAATCCACCCAAATTACGCGATTCCTTATCAAACTCAACACCAAGCAGAACAACCTTTTTATCGCCGCCCTGATATTTCTGGGCATACTGCTTATCATGAATCTGTTGCAGCGCATCTTCTTTGCTGCCATTGAGCTTAAATTCAATGATATAAATTGTATCTTTGGTTTCCAGTACGCAATCGATTCTACCTTTATTAGTGCGTACTTCAGCTTCAATACTCAAACCAATAAGGGTGAAAATCGCATAAAACAGCGACTGGTAATACTTCTCATCTTTAAGCGTAATGTCATAAGGAATATTGGCAAAAAATTGCCCTAGGGTTTCGAAAAAGTCATCCAGTTGCCCGGCGTTTAAATGGCGAATCAATCTTTGGGTGAAATTCTGCCCTACTCCCGCGCCCAAATTACTGTAGCGACCGGCCACGGAATCATAGAACGACTTTTTAACTTCGTAGTTAGGAAAGTCCAAGCTGTAGAGACTGCCGTCATAGCCTTTTATGGTCAAATAACCAGTTTGCAAAAATACCGATTGCACTTCCATTTGTTCTGGTTCACAGGCCGCAAGGGAAGCTTCACCTACTTCAAATTGGGTCAATTCTTTTAAGTCATACTCCCTGTTTTGCAGCAGGTCGAGTAAGAATGTGGGCGTTGCGGTAGTAAACCAATAGTTAAGGAATTCTTGATGTTCAAATAACGACAACACAGAATAAGGGTTATAAATCCCTACAGCACTTTGATGAAACTGATAACCATTATACCAATGTTTAATTTTGGCGAGCATCTGCGCGCTGCCCAACAACTCAAGACTCGCCAACTCATCTATCGCATCGCTGAAATGACTTTCCAACTCTTGTTGTGTTACGCCACACAAAGTAGCATAACGCCTGTTAAGCGAAATATCGGTCAGATTATTCATCCCTGAGAACACCGACAGTTTGGCAAACTTTGAAACCCCGGTGATAAAAATAAATTTAAGGTATTTATCGAGAGATTTAACGACCGCATAGAAGCTCTTCATTACACCTTTAACGGGTTTGAGGGCTTCATTGAACAGGTTATCAAGAATCGGTTTATCGTACTCATCTACCAGCAAGACCACCTTTTTCCCTGTTTTTTCTTGTAGTCTTCGTACCAGCTCTTCAAAACGCTGCTCGTAACTGTCGATTGTCAGTTCAATACCATAGGCCTCTGCATATTGATTGGTGGCATTGATGATATAACCTTTTAAATCAGAAGCTTCGCTGACATCAACTTTAGAAAACTCAAGCGAGATCACCGGATACTCTGCAAAATCATAATCAGTATTGGCGATGGCCAAACCATCAAAAAGGGCTTTGTGACCGCTGAACAACGATTCAAAAGTTGAGATCAATAACGATTTTCCAAAACGACGCGGACGCGACAGAAAGTAGACTTTACCAGATTGGATTAATTGGTGAACAAGCGCCGTTTTATCCACATACAAATAGTTTTCTTCACGGATTTCTGAAAACGTTTGAATGCCAAGAGGGTATTTCATGTTTTGTCCAAGGTCCTGAACTGCCGATCAGATTACACAGGCAGTGATAATAAGGGATGTGGACATTATAAATCCCACGGGCCTATGGAGTCCAGCAAGGTGTTGAATTGAGGTTGATTATCTAAATTAAGGTGCTTTAAACCAGTGTCAAAACCAATTGAGCACCCAAATACAACAGCGCCGAATACAAGCAGGTTAAAGCGATGGTTTCTACCATAAAATTAATGTTCAAATTGATCATTACTTTCATTTGATACGCTCCACTATTTACCGTTGTAGGGTGCGCCGCGCGCACCTTTCTAATTCAAGCCTTTATAGCTTGTGAACAACCCCGCTACGCTGTTTAAGCAGCACGGGCTCACCATCAATCTCGACTTCAAAGCTAACATCTACCGCATAAGGCCGGTCGGTCATGCCCGGTTTAAGCTTCAACTTGCTGGCAAACTGGCGGATTTCATACGGTTTGATATCCACCACCTCTTCAATCACCGACTCGACAAACAAGTGGCTTGGGTAGGCTCTAACCAACATTTTACCTGTGGTTTTGCCTGCGTGTGGGCCGCGCAGTTCTGACACTATGCTCACCGACTCACCATCGTTGCTGGCTTGCTGAACAATAGCCATTGATGACCACGGGTACGGCCTTGCATCGCTGGTGTCTGTCAGCACAATATCTGCGCCCATCCAATTGACCTTGCTTGTGGCGACAATTTTGTCTCCTGAGCTTCTGGTTGCCGCTGTGGTAACCAAGCTCAACTGACGTTTACTGCCTGCCTCCAACGTACCGTTGGCTTGTTTATTGGCATTGCCTTGAGCGATTTCAAGCGACAACCCCCCAGGCTGACTGCTGGTGTTTTCGATAACAGCGGCGACTTCTCTGCCCTGATTGCTATGCTCTTTGCGCCATTCAAGCCTTAACTTCAGGCCAGACAATTCGACCAACGACCGATTAATTTTGTCGCTGTCTGCCCCGCTTGCTTTAATGGTGCTAACCAAATCGGGCAACTTGCGCGAAAAGGCCATCAGCGATAGTTTTTGTGCAGTAGGACCTTTGTCGGTAGCGCTGATCATTTTGCGATTGAGCTTTTTAAGCATCGCCGGCGCATTATCGCCCAAGCGCCAAATCGCACGGGTTAAACGGCTGATAGCGCCATCTGCCGGATTACGCCACGGGTTAACGGCCCCTTGTTGTGACAAATCAGCTGGGTGTGGTGCCAAGTCGCGGCCATCGTCAAAATACGGTGTTATTCGGTGCTCTTCGTTTTCGGACAGTACGCCAATGTGGCGATTCAACAGCTTTTGTCTGGTCGATTCGCTGATGTTGTAACGAACAACAAACTGCTGATTGGCAGAGCGCAGGGTGAATTTTAATGCCTCACGTTCAATGGTCACTTGCACACCCAACTTGGGTTGTGACTGGTTTTCTAAGTCGGCAATTAATTCAAACGGTAAAGCAAAGCTGATGTTATTTGCGCCTATGGATTTGCCTTCAACGATTAAGGTTTCGCCTCGGTCGATTTTAACGCTCAGCATTTTATCGTCGTTAGGATTGTAGGTTTTTTGTTTGAAAGTACCGACCTTTTTATCGGCTTCAATCAACTTTTGTGAAGCTTCGGGAATGTCGATGCCCAATGCCAAACCAACGTGTCCGCGATGTAGGTGATCTTTTTGATAGGCGACTTCGATTGCTAAACTCGGCGTATCGCTACCCCGATTTACTTCACCAATCAGTGCAGATTTGTCTGGCAATGGCTGGTCATATTTAAACGGTATGTATTGGGGTTTGTCACCAGGGTTGAGGTAAATGTCCATTCTCGGTGAGCCATGTTCATAGCTGTTGTTGAGCGCTTTAACCCAATATTGATTGCCGTCTTGTTCCCATGGACCAGCGGCGACATTAAAGGTTTTGTTGACGTTTTTAACGTACTTGGCAAAGTCTTTTTCGACCTGTGGCCAGTCGCCAAAAATGTCTTCCATCAGTTGTTGAGACAACGCCTCATTGTTTTGTTCTGGCGCGCGGCGCATGGTGGCCATTTCGTCGCGGTAGGCTTTAAACAAGTGGGCGCGTTTGGGATCGTCGAGCATAAAGTGAACGATTAAAAAGTTAACACCCCGGTAAAGTGTCGGGTTGCTGGTCATGTCTAAAATGCTTGGCGATTCAAGCTGTTCATACTGTTTAAGGCCAAGACGGATGTAGTCCATCGGTGAGCCCCGGTCGAACTGCATGACTTTGAGTTGCTTCTTTTTAGGGTCGTAATAATGATGTGCCAACGCATCGGCGGTGCCTTCGGTAAACCAGGTGGGCAACCAACCGGGATAGTCCATTAAGGCCATTTGAAAAGCGTGGCCCTGTTCGTGAATAACAATGTAACGTTGATGTTGTTCCCGAGCACTGGGGAAACTGTATCCGGCGAGGTTGTAATACATCGCTTCGCCGCCAGCCGTAATACCGCGCTGTAGGCCGTCATCGGTGACGAATATTTTGGTGTCGCTTTTGCTCGACCCATACACGGCAGCAATGCGCTGGTTTTCGATGTTGGCAGGCTCTGCGCCAAACAGCTCTTGGTAGTGTGGATACGACATTTCAAGCAGTTCAAGATAGAGCTTTACCTGATCTTGTGGGCGATCGCTTTTAAGCGCAAAGTGCTTGGAGACGTACCAGTCAAAACCCGGCGAATTGCTGATTTTGCCATGGCTGTAGGTATACGGGATTTGTTTGCCGACATTAACAATGTCGATATGATTTAGAGTCGAAATCCGTCCGGTGGCGATGATGTCGACGTTAAGTTCAGACGGTGTGGGGATGGATTGGGCCGTGATGGTTTGAGCCTGCGTTTGTTTAGAGGCGGTTTGCTGGCACCCACTCAAAGCGATGCAAAGGGAAACGGCTAAGGCTATTGAGGTTTTTTTCATGGGTCACCTGTTTTGGATTAATAAAAATCGGTTTGTTCGTCCTGTAAATAAAAAAACCCGAAGCCAAATGGGGAATGGCTCCGGGTTTGGTTGCAGTGTTAACCTTATCTGCTCACTCCAGCATTAAAGGGGAGTGTCTTCCGTGACTATACCGGGTCGTGGAGAGAACAAAACCAACCGCCGGTATGATGCAACCAAAACTCTAGAAACGATATTGAGCCGTCAATGATACCCAGCGACTACCTTGCAGTGCCGATGCATTGCCCCACTCTGGGTTATGAACAGTTTCGCCAGCATCGTTGGTCAGTGTACCTGTCTGGTTCACTGCTACAACAGTGTCAGTGTTTAGTACGTTGTACACGGTGCCTTTGAGTTGCAGCTCGCTGCCCATCACGTCAGTGGTGTAAATCAACGACAAATCAAGGTTGGCGAAGAA